>JAJZVS010000051.1 GCA_021845555.1 Pseudomonadota bacterium | reverse complement strand
ATCGTTGCCGCCGAGGCGCGGGCGCGCCAGGAGATGGCGCTGATCGACGAGCTGCGCCGGGCGCTGCCGACGCTCGATCCCCATTCGGCCAAGGCGCGCGAGGGGTATCTGCTGCTCGGCAATGCCGAGGCGCGGCTGGGCAACATGCCGCAAGCCGCGGCGGCCTGGCAGAAGGCGCTGGAAAACCGCTTCGACCCCACCCTGGCGGCGGAGACCGCCGAGGCGCTGACGGAAGCGAACGGGCATGTCACGCCGGAGGCCGCGGCGCTGTTCCGCCGCGCGCTGGCGGCCGCGCCGGCCAATGCCCCCTGGCGGCCGATGGCCGAACGCCGCCTGGGCGGCGGCTGATCAGCGCAGCACCTCCCCCGAGGTGATCCGGCGCGGCCCGTCCACGGTCTCGATCAGCAGCGCGCCGCCCGGGTCGAGCCCGGCGAAGCGGCCCGTGATCGCCCCTTCCGGCAGCCGCACGCTGAGCGCGGCGCCGAGCGGATGGGCGCGGGCCAGCCAGGCGCTCCGGATCGGCGCGAACCCCTCCCCCCGCCAGCGCACCAGCGCGGCGGCGAGCCGGTCGAGCAGGCACGCGCGCGCCGCCGCGACGCCAGTCTCGGCCCCGGCCGCGGCCAGTGTGGTGGCCGGATACGGGGTGTCCGCCGGGCAATGGGCCAGGTTGAGGCCGATGCCGATGACCGCTGCCTCGGCCTCCTGCTCGATCAGGATGCCGGCGGTCTTGGCGCCGTCCACCAGCACGTCGTTCGGCCATTTGAGCGTGACCGCGCGCCCGGCCGGCAACAGCGCCGCCACGGTTTCCGCCACCGCCAGGCCGGCGAGGAAGGCCAGCTCGCCGAGCCGCCCCGGCGGCAGGTTCGGGCGCAGCAGCAGCGAGAGATAGAGATTGCCCGGCGGACTCGCCCAGCCGCGCCCGTGCCGGCCACGCCCGGCGGTCTGCTCCAGCGCGGTCACCACCGTGCCTTCCGCCGCGCCCTCCCGCGCCAGGCGGCGGGCCTCGTCGTTGGTGGAGCCGAGGCTGGCGTAGGTCCGGATCTCGAAACCCGGCGGCTCGAAGCTCGGCGACTCGAAGCTGGGCGACATTCCTGCGGAGTTCCTTCGGGCGGTTCCGGCGGCGGCTTGCGTTGCGGCGCGGCTGCCCTCATCTCCCGCCTTCTTGCCGCCGGCAAGACCCGTGCGGGGCGCCTCCCCGCGCGGGAACAGGCCCCGTCCTTCCGTGGCGGGGCGGAACCGCGACCGCCATGGACCTTGCCGCGTTCGATTTCGATCTGCCGCCCGAGCGCATCGCGCAACACCCCGCACGCCCGCGCGACGCCGCGCGGCTGCTGGCGGTGGGCGGGTCGCTGCGCGATCTGCGCGTGCGCGATCTGCCCGATCTGCTGCGGCCGGGCGACATCCTGGTCAGCAACGACACCCGCGTGATCCCGGCGCAGCTGAGTGCAAGGCGCGGGGAAGCGCGGGTCGGCATCACGCTCGACCGGCCGCTGGCGGACGGCAGCTGGCATGCGCTGGCGCGCAACGCCCGGCGGCTGCGCCCCGGCGATGTGCTGACGTTCGAGGGGGCGCCGGACCTGTCGGCCACCGTCGGCGCCCGCGGGGAGACCGGCGACGTGACGCTGACCTTCAACCTGGAAGGCGCGGCCTTCGCCGCCGCCCTCGCCGTCGCCGGGCGCCTCGCCCTGCCACCCTATATCGCCCGCCCCGAGGGCCCCCTGCCCGAGGACGCGGCGGACTACCAGACGGTGTTCGCCCGCCACGACGGCGCGGTTGCCGCGCCCACCGCCGGGCTGCATTTCACCCCGGCGCTGCTCGCCGCGTTGGACGCGCGCGGGGTGCGGCGCGCGACAGTGACGCTGCATGTCGGCGCCGGCACCTTCCTGCCGGTGCGGGACAACGACGTATCCGCGCACCGCATGCACGCCGAGCGCGGCGCGGTCGGCGCCGATGCGGCCGCGGCGATCAATGCCGCGCGTGCCGCCGGCGGGCGGGTGGTGGCGGTCGGCACCACCTCGCTGCGGTTGCTGGAGAGCGCCGCGACGCCGGAGGGGGCGGTGCGGCCCTTCGCCGGCGAGACCGATCTGTTCCTGCTGCCCGGCTACCGGTTCCGCGCCGTCGATCGGCTGCTGACCAATTTCCACCTGCCGCGCTCGACGCTGTTCATGCTGGTGTGTGCATTTGCCGGTACGGAACGGATGCGGGCGGCGTATGCGCATGCGATTGCAACCGGATATCGGTTCTATTCTTATGGAGACGCGAGTTTTCTTGAACTCGACGGGGCGGAGAGCTAATATGAGAGTAAGCCCTGAGGCCGGTTCCGGCCGTAAACTCCTGGGAGGTGCCTTCGGGTGCCGGCATGGGGGTCCCTCGGGGCTATCTCCCTTTGTCCTGGATTGGCCGTTTGAACATGGTCTTGAATGCGATCTGACGTGCTGTCGGCCGCAGATCCACGACCACCGTGTAGGCGATCCTGCCGATCCGCTTGGCGAACACCGCGGTGTTTGTCCCGCGGCGGGTGGGCTCGCCCGCGCGCACGCTGTCGGGTTCGTGCAGCAGCGCGGGCAGCAGCGCGAAATCGGCCTCGGTCACCGCCGCCTGCCCGCGCCGCGCCTCGGTGCGCGGATCGCCGTGATGGCGCAGCGTGTGGCGCAGGGTTCCGTTCTCCAGCACCAGGGTGAAGCCGGTCGCGTCCTGACCGGTTGCCTTCCGCAGGATCGCCGCTTGGCGCAGCGGTCCGAGAGGCAATACGGCCACGCGCCCCGGCGCTGCGGCGTGCGCGTGCAGAAAGCGCGCGATGCGGTGCGCCGCCTCGGCGTGACGCCGGGCGGCGCCGGCCGCGCTGCTGTCACCGTCCGGAGGCACCGCCGCGCCGTCTCCCGCCTTGCCACCGGGGCGATCCTCACGCACCGGTCTTGCCGGGGGCTTAACGGGACCGCGCGCCTCGGCGGGGCCTGCGCATGACCGCCCCGCGCTTCGCCTTCCGCCTGGCCGCCACCGACGGCGCCGCCCGCGCCGGCGTGCTGCAGACCGCGCACGGCACTGTCGAGACCCCCGCCTTCATGCCGGTCGGCACCGCCGGCACGGTGAAGGCGATGACCGCGGATGCGGTGCGCGCCACCGGGGCCGGCATCGTGCTCGGTAACACCTACCACCTGATGCTGCGTCCCGGCGCGGACCGGGTTGCCGCGCTCGGCGGGCTGCACCGGATGATGGACTGGCCGGGGCCGATCCTCACCGATTCCGGCGGCTTCCAGGTGATGTCGCTGGCCGGGCTGCGGCGGATCGACGCCGACGGAGTCACGTTCCGCTCCCATCTGGACGGCTCCGCGCATCGGCTGACCCCGGCCGGCTCGATCGCGATCCAGCACCAGCTGGACGCCACGATCAGCATGGTGCTCGACGAGTGCACGAAGTTCCCGGCCACGGAGGAGGTGGCGCGCGCCTCCATGGCGCTCTCGCTGCGCTGGGCGGCGCTGTCGCGCGAGGCATTCGTCGCGCGCCCCGGCTATGCGCTGTTCGGGATCGTGCAGGGCGGGGTCTATCCCCGGCTGCGCGAGGCCTCCGCCGCCGGGCTGGCGGCGATCGGGTTCGACGGCACCGCGATCGGCGGGCTGGCGGTGGGCGAGGGCCAGGCGGCGATGTTCTCCGTGCTGGACGTGACCGCGCCGCTGCTGCCGGCGGACCGGCCACGCTACCTGATGGGCGTCGGCACGCCGGACGATCTGCTGGGCGCGGTCGCGCGCGGGATCGACATGTTCGACTGCGTGATCCCGACAAGGGCCGGGCGCACCGCGCGGGCCTATACCGCGCGCGGGGTGTGGAACCTGCGCAACGCGCGCTTCGCCGACGACCCCACGCCGCTCGATCCCGCCTGCCCCTGCCCGGCCTGCGCACGGCATTCGCGCGCCTATCTGCACCATCTGTTCCGCGCCAGGGAGATGCTGGGGCCGATGCTGCTGACCTGGCACAATCTGACCTACTACCAGGAGCTGATGCGCGGGATGCGCCAGGCGATCGCCGCCGGGCGGTTCGCCGCCTTCGCCGCAAGCACACGCGCCGGCTGGGCCGGCGAGGAGGTTGCATGACGGACGAAACCCTCTCCGGCCTGACCCAGCTCGGCCGCCCGACACCCCTGCCCGCCGGTCCCGACCAGGCGGTGCTGGAGCGGGTGGCCAATCCGGCGCCCGAACGCCCTTACGTGATCCGGTTCACCTGCCCGGAGTTCACCTCGCTCTGCCCGCTGACCGGGCAGCCGGATTTCGCGCATATCGTGCTGGATTACATTCCCCGCGCGTGGATCGTCGAGAGCAAGTCGCTGAAACTGTACCTCGGTTCGTTCCGTAACCACGGTGCGTTCCACGAGGCCTGCACGATGGCGATCGCGGCGCGGCTGGTGGCGGAGCTTGATCCGGTCTGGCTGCGCATCGGCGCCTATTGGTATCCGCGCGGCGGCATGCCGATCGACGTGTTCCACCAGACCGGCGCCCCGCCCGAGGGGGTGTGGATCCCGGCCCAGGAGGTCCCGCCCTATCGCGGACGCGGATGATGCGGCGGGCCGCGCGCCGGTATAGGATCGCCACCGGAGGTCGGGAGAGAGGCCGATGAACGTCGCGCTGCGCCATCCGGGTATGACCGTCGCGGACTTCCTGGACTGGGAGAACCGCCAGGAGGAACGCTGGGAGTTCGACGGGTTCGCGCCGGTGGCGATGGTGGGCGGGACGCTTGCGCACAACCTGATCTGCAGCAATCTCCTGGTCGCGTTGCGGCAGCGGGTTCCGGCGAGATGCCAGGTCTACGTGGAAAACGTGAAGCTCCGTCTCGCCCATTCGGTCCGCTACCCCGATGTGATGGTCGTCTGCGGCCCCATCCGCCCGCAGGCAACCGAGGTGATCGACCCGACCGTGGTGTTCGAGGTGCTCAGCCCCGGCACCTTCCGCACCGACCGGATCGAGAAAAACCGCGAATATGCCGCCACCGCGTCGATCCAGCGCTATGTGCTGCTGGAGCAGGACCTGATCGCCGCGGAAATCTATGTCCGCGAGGCCGGGCGCTGGGTGCGCGCCACCCTGACCGGCGACGACGTGCTGGCGATGCCTGAGCTTGGCGTCGAATTCCCGCTCTCCGAAGCCTATGCCGGTCTTGAGTTCGACAGCGCCGCCGCACCCGAAGCCGTCTGACCCCTCCCCCGCGGCGCTGATCCGCGACCGGGCACTGGCGCTGGGGTTCGACGCGGTCGGCTTCGCCCGCGCCGCACTCGGCCCGCAAGCGCGGGAACGGCTGGCGGCTTTCCTCGCCGCCGGGTCGCACGGGGAGATGTCGTGGCTTGCCGAGCGGGCGGAACAGCGCAGCCAGCCGCGCGCGCTGTGGCCGGAGGCGGTCAGCGTGATCGCTCTCGGCCTGTCCTACGCGCCGGCGGACGATCCGCTGGCGAGCCTCGGCCGGCGCGATCGCGGCACGATCTCGGTCTATGCCCGCAACCGCGACTACCACGACGTGGTGAAGGGCAAGCTCAAGCACCTGGCGCAGTTCCTCGCCGCGCGGTTCGGGGCGGGGGTGAAGGTGTTCGTCGATACCGCGCCGGTGATGGAAAAGCCGCTGGCGGCCGCGGCGGGGCTCGGCTGGCAGGGCAAGCACACCAACCTGGTCTCGCGCGCGCACGGGTCCTGGCTGTTCCTGGGCGAGATCTACACCACGCTGGCGCTGGAACCCGACCCGCCCCACGCGGATCGTTGCGGGTCCTGCACGCGCTGCCTGAACGCCTGCCCGACCGATGCGTTCCCGGCGCCCTATCGGCTGGAGGCAACGCGCTGCATCTCCTACCTCACGATCGAGTATCGCGGACCGATCCCGCACGCGCTGCGCCCGTCGATGGGCAACCGCATCTATGGTTGCGACGACTGCCTGGCGGTGTGCCCCTGGAACCGCTTCGCCGCCGCGGGCCGGGAGGCGAAGCTCGCCGCGCGGGCCGATCTCGCCGCGCCGGCGCTGGCGGAGTTGGCTCGGCTGGATGACGCGGGGTTCCGCGCCCGGTTCGCCGGCTCGCCGATCAAACGCATCGGGCGCGACCGGTTCGTGCGCAATGTGCTGATCGCCATCGGCAACAGTGGCGATCCGGCGCTGCGTCCGGCCGCCGAGGGGTTGCGGAACGACCCCGATCCGGTGGTGGCCGAGGCCGCTGCCTGGGCGGCGGGGCGCTTGGCGGCGTAGGGCGAAGGAGCCGCCCTGGCGTCAGAGACGGGGCGCAATCCCATGGGCCGCCAGTGCCGGGGCGAGCAGCGCGGCAGGGATGTCGCGCGCCATCGCCGTCGCGTCCGCCTCGGTGGCCAGCCCCCAGGCGATCAGGTTCGCCACCGCCTGGCGCAGCCGCAGCGACGAGCCGGCGAGGCGATCGGTCCCGGGCACACGCACCATCCCATCGGCGCCGCTGTCGATCGCCAGATCGCCCAGCCGGTAGCGGCCGGGCGGCGCGGCGGCGGCGGCGGTGGCGTCGCTCACCAGCACGCTGCGTGCCAGCCCCTTGGCGCGCAGCAGCACTTTCAGCGCAAAGGGCGGGATATGCCGGCCGTCGGCGATGAAGCTCGCGGTCAGCCGGTCCTCGGCCAGTTGCGCCATCATCGGGTTGTCGAATTTCGGCTGCTCGCGCCGCAGCGCGTTGCCGAGATGGGTGGACATGCGCGCCCCGGCCTCCACCGCGGCGGCGATCTCGACCGGGATCGCGGCGGTATGGCCGAGCGCGGCCAGCTTGCCGCGCCCGGCGGCCCAGCGGATCAGCGCGAGCGCGCCGGGCAGTTCGGGCGCCAGGGTCAGCAGCAGCATCGGCCGCGCCAGCGGGGCCTCCAGGCGTTCGACCAGCGCCTGGTCCGGCGCCCGCATCGCCGCCGGATCGTGACAACCGGCATAGCCCGGTTCGGGGCTGAGGAACGGGCCTTCCAGGTGATAGCCCGGCACCATCGCCGGCCCGAGCCGGCTCGTCGCCACCGCGCGATCGAGCGCGGCGAAGCGCGCGGCCAGCGCCTCGACCGGTGCGGTGATCAAGGTCGGCAGGCAGGCCGTCACCCCGTCTTCCCGCATCGCGTCGAGCGCGTGGTCGAGCGCATCGGCGGTCAGCGCGGCATCGTTGAAATCGACCCCGGCATAGCCGTTGACCTGAAGATCGATCAGCCCGCCGCGCACGCCGGCCCCGTCATGCTCCGTCCCATTGCAGGATATAAAGGCCCATGTCGTAGTCGGTGATGTAGATCAGACCCTCGGCGGAAACGAAGATATCCGCCGTGTGGCGCATCTTCGCCCGCCCGCGCAGCGGTTCCATCCAGTGCGTCGGCATCGGCGGCACGAAATACCCGACCTCCTCCGGCCGGAATGGATCGGCGATGTCGAACACCCGCACCCCGGCGCTCTGCCAGGTAGCGAAGACAGTGCGCGAGGACTGGAACGATCCCGGCCGGTTCTCGTGCAGGTTATGCGGCCCGAACTGCCCGCCCATGGCGAGGTAGTCCTGCTCGCGCGGGATCGGCATGGTGGCGATGGAAACCGGGTTCGATTTCTCGCGGATGTCGAACACCCAGGTGCGCTTGAGCTGCTCCTGGCCGACATTGGCCACCGATTCATCGGCCACCACCAGAAGATTACGGTCGTGCAGCGGCAGCGCGCTGTGGGTGCCACCGCCGAACGGGGGCGACCAGTTGCGGTGCGCGATCAGCTTCGGCGCCGATTTGTCGGCGACATCCAGGATGGTAAGCCCGCCGTCGCGCCAGGAGCCGTAGGCGATGTCGTCGGCCACCACCGCGTGGTGCAGCGCATACCGTCCTGTCCAGGACGGGGTCTCGCCGCCCGCCTCGTGCATGCCGGGGATCCACCAGCGCCCGGCGATGCGCGGCTGGGTGGGATCGGCCAGGTCGATGGTGATGAGGATATGGTCGGTGAACCCGTCCAGCAGCGCCGAGGCATAGGCCCAGCGCCCGCCCGGCCACCAGATGCGGTGCAGGCCGAGGCCCTCGACCTCCAGGAAGCCGATCGGGCGCGGATTGGCGGGGTCCTTCAGGTCATAGACCCGCATACCGGCGGAATAGTCCTGCCCGCGCACGCCGTAGCCCTTGCTGCCGCCGCGGTTGAGCGAACCGCCGTAGTAGTCCTTCATGGTGAGGAAGTTCTTCATGTCGAACTCCTCGATCACCAGCAGCAGCCCCTCGGCCTGTTGCAGGTGCAGGCAGTGGGAGTTCGGATGGATCGGCAGGAAATTCACCGCCCGCGGCGCGCGCGGGTCGCGCACGTCGGTCACGATCAGGCCGCGCGAGGTGCGGGTGCCCATATAGGCATGGCCGTTCGCGACCATCACTTGCAGGCAGTCGCCATGCCCGTCGTTGTCGGTCTGGCCGAGAAAGGTGATGTTGCGGGCGGCTTCGGGGACGAGCGTGCTCATGCGGGCCTCGACGGAGTGGCGGGACCGAGCATAGCGCCGTCGCCGCGTCCCGTCAGGGCTTGGCGGGCGCCTTCTGCACCGCCGACGGGTTCGGACCGTCCAGGCTGATGGTGAACAGGTCCGGGTGCTGCGCCAGCTTGACGATGCTGATGGCGAAGAACAGCGCCGCCAGGGCGGCCAGCACCAGGATCAGGGCCCGGTTGCGCCCGCGCCGGCGGCGCCAGATTTCCTGCGATTCAGACGCCGGAGGCGGCACGTCGGTCAACCCACGAGCCGATCGACGGCGAGCGCGGCGAACAAGATGAACAGATAGGCAATCGAATAGCGGAACGCCGCCCGTGCCGGCGCGTCGTTGGTCAGGCTGCTACCCGCCGCGTCCTGCCGGTCGCGCAGCACCCGCCAGGTGCTGACCAGGAAGCCGGCGCCGAGCACCGCGGCGGCGGCGCCATAGACCGGGCCGGAGAAGCCCATCGCCCAGGGCACCAGGGAGACCGGCACGAGGATCAGCGCATACAGCATGATCTGCCGTCGGGTTTCCTTCGCTCCGGCGACCACCGGCAGCATCGGCACGCCAGCCGCGGCGTAGTCGCTGTTGGCATAGAGCGCGAGCGACCAGAAATGCGCCGGGGTCCAGAAGAAGACGATGGCGAACAACACCAGCGGCAGCGGCGCCACCGAGCCGGTGACGGCGGCCCAGCCGATCACGGCCGGGAATGCGCCCGCCGCCCCGCCGATGACGATGTTCTGCGGCGTGCGCCGTTTCAGCCACATCGTATAGACGAACACGTAGAAGCCGATCGACAGCGCCAGCACCCCGGCCGCCACCGCGTTGGTGGCGATGAACATCAGCAACACGGAGGCGGCGGCCAGCGTGATGCCGAAGCCGAGCGCGGGACCCGGCGGCATCCGCCCGGCCGGGATCGGCCGGTTGCGGGTGCGGCGCATCAGCGCGTCGATATCGCGGTCGTACCACATGTTGATCGCGCCGCAGGCGCCGGCGCCGACCGCGATGCACAGCACCGCGGTGAAGGCGAGCACCGGGTTGATCGCGCCCGGCGCGACCAGCACGCCGATCAGCCCGGTGAACACCACCAGCGACATCACCCGCGGCTTGAGCAGGGCGATCCAGTCCGCAAGTTCGGTCTCATTGGCGAAGGCAACGGAATGCGACGGGGGGGATTGCTCCCCCCCGCCCGCGACGGTCGTTTCAGCAAAGCTGGTGTTCATGCGTGGCTCAACCGATCCTCGGCAGTTCTTCGAAGGTGTGGAACGGCGGCGGCGAGGAGACCGTCCATTCCAGCGTCGTCGCGCTCTCGCCCCAGTAGTTGTCGGCCACGTGCTCCTTCGAGGTGAAGGTGCGGAACAGCACGTAGAAGAACACCAGGAAGGCGATGCCGCTGAGGAACGCGCCGAGCGAGGAGACGAAGTTCCAGCCGGCGAAGGCGGACGGGTAGTCCGGGTAGCGGCGCGGCATGCCGGCCGCACCCAGGAAGTGCTGCGGGAAGAAGGTGAGGTTCACGCCGATGAAGGTCAGCCAGAAATGCACCTTGCCCCAGAATTCCGGGTACTGATGGCCGGACATCTTGCCGATCCAGAAGTAGAACCCGGCGAAGATGCCGAACACCGCGCCGAGCGACAGCACGTAGTGGAAGTGCGCAATCACGAAATAGGTGTTGTGCACCACCTGGTCGATGCCGGCATTGGCCAGCACCACGCCGGTCACGCCGCCGAGGGTGAAGACGAAGATGAAGCCGATCGCCCACAGCATCGGCACGGTGAACTCGATCGATCCGCCCCACATGGTGGCGATCCAGGAGAAGATCTTGATGCCGGTGGGCACCGCGATCACCAGGGTCGCGGCCATGAAATAGGCGCGGGTATCGACCGAGATGCCGGAGACGAACATGTGGTGCGCCCACACCACGAAGCCCACCACGCCGATCGCCACCATCGCGTAGGCCATGCCGAGATAGCCGAAGATCGGCTTCTTGCTGAAGGTGGAGACGATGTGGCTGATGATGCCGAACGCCGGCAGGATCATGATGTAGACTTCGGGGTGGCCGAAGAACCAGAACAGGTGCTGGAACAGCACCGGATCGCCGCCGCCGGCCGGTTCGAAGAACGAGGTGCCGAAGTTGCGATCGGAGATCAGCATGGTGATCGCGCCGGCCAGCACCGGGATCGACAGCAGCAGCAGGAAGGCGGTCACCAGCATCGCCCAGATGAACAGCGGCATCTTGTGCAGCGTCATGCCGGGGGCGCGCATGTTGAAGATGGTGGTGATGAAGTTCAGCGCGCCGAGCAGGGAGCTGATGCCGGCCAGATGCAGCGCGAACAGGGTGAAGTCCATGCCGATGCCGGGCTGGTAGGTGGCATTCGACAGCGGCGGATAGAGCGTCCAGCCGGTGCCGGAATCGCCCAGCAGCAGCCCCGCCACGATCAGGCCGTAGGCCGGCGGCAGCAGCCAGAAACTGATGTTGTTGAGGCGCGGGAAGGCCATGTCCGGCGCGCCGATCATCAGCGGGATGAACCAGTTGCCGAAGCCGCCGATCAGCGCCGGCATCACCGAGAAGAAGATCATCAGCAGCCCGTGGGCCGTGACGATCGTGTTCCACTCCTGCCCTGAATTCACCACGGTGCCATGCGGGTGCAGCAGCTGGGCCCGCATGATCTCCGACAGGATCGCCCCGGTGGTGCCGCCCACCAGCGCGAAGATCAGATAGAGGGTGCCGATATCCTTGTGGTTCGTGCTGAACAGCCAGCGCGTCACGAAGCCGGGCTTATGGTCGTGCCCGTGGCTGGTGTCGTGGGCGTGCGGGTCGTCGTGGGTCGTGGCCGACATCGGGTCTTCTCCTTCAGGCACCGACCGGGGTCAGTGCCGGGCTTCCTGCGCTTGGGCGATCAACTGAGGTACCGGCAGCTGCGGAACCGGCCGGGAGGCGGGGCCAAGCCCCGCCCCGGACTTGGCCTGCGCCACGTCAACGCGCGCGGGCGCGGCCGGTGCGGCATCAGCGGAAAACTGCTTCTGCGCCTGCACGGCCCAGGCCTGGAACTGCGCCTTCGTCACGCCCACCACCTCGATCGGCATGCGGCTGTGGTTGGTGCCGCAGATCTGGTTACACTCGCCGTAGAAAATTCCGGGCTTGTCGATCTTCACCCAGGTCTGGATCACGCGGCCGGGGATCGCATAGCGCTGTACGCCGAGCGAGGGGATGAAGAAGCTGTGGATCACGTCGCCGCTGCTGACCAGGAAGCGGATGTTCTCCCCCACCGGCAGCACCAAGGGGTTGTTCGCGGTCAGCAGCCGCGGTTGCCCGGGCTTCAGCTTGTCGCCGGGTACGATCGAGCTGATGAAATCCAGGTTCTTCTCGCTCGGGTAGGTGTATTCCCAATACCACTGATGCGCGGTCACCTTCACCGTCAGGTCGGGGTGCGCGGTGTTGTTCTCGAAATACACCAGCTTGAAGGACGGGATCGCGATCAGCACCAGGATGAGCACCGGGATCAACGTCCAGGCGATTTCCAGAGTCGTATTGTGCGCGTACTGGGCCGGCACCGGGTTCCGCTTCGCGTTGTAGCGGATCATCACCCACAGCAGCAGCGCGCCGACGAACAGGGTGATGACGATGATGATGCCAAGCACCAGGTCGTTGAGCTCGATGATCTGCCGCTTCACCGGGCTGAAGCCGGCCTGTAGTCCCATCTCCCACGGTTTCGGAATGCCGAGCACCGGCTCCTTCGGTACCTCCGCGAAGGCGGGCAAGGCGGCGAGCGTGAAGGCCAGGGCCATGAACCCGGCCCCCAGGCGCCGGAGCAGCAGCATCGGCCGATTCATCGTGCGGATCCATTCCCCTGAAGGCGACGTGACGGGCAACATGGTCCAGCCGCCACCGGCCGGACACATCTGGTGGGTTAGCGAAGGCCGCGGGCGAGATCAAGCACCTCGCCGGATCAACCGCGCAATTGCGCTGCCTGACACCGCCGCTGTTGCACGCAGTGCCCTTTTTGCGCCCCCCCACTTCGGCCCCCAAAGCGGGGGTCTCAGTCGGCGATCGCGGCGTAGACAAGGTCGCGGAACAGCACGCGGTAGTGCTCGCGCTGGCCGGGCGCCTGAATCATCAGCACCGCGCACAGCCGCTCCGCCGGGTCCACCCAGAACGTCGTGCCGGCCGCCCCGCCCCAGAAATACGAGCCGACCGAGCCGGGAAACGGCGCCAGCCCCGCCGTTCGCCGCACCGCGAAGCCGAGACCGAACCCATGGCCGGGCGCCAGCAGATCGGCGGCCGCCGGCACGCCGCCCAGATGGTCCGCGGTCATCAGCTCGAGCGTCTTGCGCCCGATCAACCGCTGCCCGCCGTTCAGCAGCCCGCCATTCAGCAGCGATTGGAGGAACCGCGCATAATCGGCCGCAGTGCTCACCATCCCCCCGCCGCCGGATTCGAATCGTGGTGGCGCGCTGACATCGAGCAGGCTGACGCCGGCCCCGGTCTCCGGATCGCGCGCAAACCCGCCGGCCAGCCGGCCCTGCGCCGCGGTCGGAACGAAAAACCCGCTGTCGTCCATCCCGAGGGGAGCCAGCACCCGCTCGGCCAGCACCGCGGCGAGGCCGGCCCCGGCGATCACCTCCACCACCCGGCCGAGCACGTCGGTGGACCGGCTGTATTCCCAGTGCGTGCCCGGCTCGTGCAGCAGCGGCAGCCGCGCGAGCGTGGCCGCCTGCTCGGCGTTGGTCTGGTCGCGGCGCGCGATCCTGGCATCCATATAGGCGCGATGCACCGGGCCGGCGCCACGGAACTCGTACGTCAGGCCCGAAGTGTGGCGCAGCAGGTCCTGGATCGTGATCGCCCGCGCCGGCGTCGCCCCGCCCGCCAGCCGCACGTCGGCGAATTCGGGGAGGAACTTCGCCACCGGATCGGACAGCAGGAACCGCCCCTCCTCCCACAGCATCATCGCCGCCAGCGAGACGATCGGCTTGGTCATGGAATAGATGCGGAAGATCGCATCGAGGCCCATCGCCTCCGCCGCCGCCGGGTCGCGCCGGCCGAAGGCGCGGAAGAACGCCACCCGGTCACGCCGGGCGATCAGCGCCACCGCGCCGGGGATGTGACCGGCGGCAATGCGGGACTCGAGCGCGGCGGACAGCCGGTCGAGCCCGGCTTCCGACAGGCCAACCTGGTGCGGGCGAGCCGTGGGCAGGGGCTGGGTCATGCGATCTCTCCAAGAGGGGCGGTGACTTGAGGGGCGGCGACAGCGAGGCAGGCGATCCGGTCGTCTTCCAGCACGGCGCAGCTCAGCGCCCCGCCGAGACCCGCGCCGGTATCGAGGCCGATCCGATGCGCAGCGATCTCGGGTGCCGGCGAAACGCTGTGGCC
>JAJZVS010000050.1 GCA_021845555.1 Pseudomonadota bacterium | reverse complement strand
TCCGGCCCGGCGTTCACGCTAGGCCGCCGGCCGATGTTCGCCGCCCCGCCGCGGATCGTGCCGTCCGGCAGGCGAACGGTGACGGCATAGACCCCGCGGGCAGGTTCGAGATGCCGCCCCAGCGCGATATTGGCGGTGGGGAAGCCGATCGTCCGCCCGCGCGCGTCGCCGTGCGCGACGGTGCCGCGGATGGTCCAGGGCCGGCCGAGTTCGGCCGCCGCGCGTTCCGGGTAGCCTTCCTGCAACGCCCGGCGGATGCGCGAGGACGACAGCGGCCCCTCGGCATCGGCGACCGGGGGCACCAGCGTGAGGCCCATCCCGAGCGCCTCCGCCCGTGCCGCCAGGAACGCCGCATCGCCGCCCTTGCGGTGGCCGAAGGCGAAATCCCGCCCCGAGGCCAGGTGACGGGCGCCGAGGCCGTCGTGCAGCACCTCGGAGACGAAGCTTTCGGCACTCATCAGGCTGAAAGCGGGGGTGAACGGCACTTCGAACAGCAGCGCGACGCCGAGGCCGGCGAGCGCGTCCGCCCGTTCCGCCGGCAGGGTCAGGCGGAACGGCGGGTCATCGGGGCGCAGCACCTCGCGCGGATGCGGCTCGAACGTCAGAACCGCCAGCGGCGCGTCGGGCCGGGCGGCGTGGGCGGCGTGAATCACCGCGGCGTGGCCGCGATGCACGCCGTCGAAATTGCCGAGCGCCACAGTGGCGCCGCGCACCGCCTCCGGCAGGTCGCGCCAGTCGCGGAAGATGTGCATCAGGCGCGCGAGGGAACCTGGACCAGCGCCTCGCCCTCGATCACGATCTCGCCGTCCACGGTGCAGACGGTTTTCAGCGTGGCGCGCTTCTTTTCCGCGTTGAGCGCGGTGATCTCCACCGTGGCGGTCACGGTGGCGCCGATCTTCACCGGGCCGCGGAAGCGCAGGGTCTGGCTCATGTAGATGCTGCCCGGCCCCGGCAGGCGGGTGCCGAGCACGGCGCTGATCAGCCCGGCGGACAGCATGCCGTGGGCGATGCGCTCGCCGAAGATGCTGGCCTTCGCCACGTCGGCGTTGATGTGCACCGGGTTGGTGTCGGTGCTGACGGCCGCGAACAGCAGGATATCGGCTTCGGTGATGGTCTTGCCGAGGCTGGCGGTCTGGCCAATCGCCAGATCCTCGAAACAGGCGCTGTTGGACATGGCTTCGTCTCTCCACGATGCGGCGCGGTTGTGCGGGATGGGCGTCGGCGGGTCAACCGCGCGGCGGTGCCTGCTTGACGCCGGCGCCCCGTGCCCCCATTGCCTGTCGCGCCAGACGGCCGGACGGTCGCTGCCGCCGGGGTTCGCGCTCCGGTGGTGGAGGAAAGTCCGGGCTCCACGGGAAAACGGTGCCGGCTAACGGCCGGCGGGGGCGACCCCAGGGAAAGTGCCACAGAAAACAAACCGCCCGCGCCGCACGGCCTCACCGCCGGGCGCCACGGGCAAGGGTGAAACGGTGCGGCAAGAGCGCACCGCGCCCCCGGCAACGGGGGCGGCAGGGTAAACCCCACCGGGAGCAAGACCGAATAGGGACGGCCGGCGGGCCCCGCGCGAGCGGGGGTGCCGCCAGGGGTTTCCCGCCCCGCCGTCCGGGTTGGTCGCGCGAGGCGTGCCGCGAGGCACGTCCCAGAGGAATGACCGTCTCGCGCCGTTCCGGGCAACCGGGCGGCGCGGACAGAACCCGGCTTACAGGCCGTCTGGCGCCTTTTCCGTCCGCCGCGACCCGCGATCAAACCGCGCGCCAGCGCTCCTCCTCGCAGACCGCCTTGCCTTCGGCTTCCAGCTTCAGCAGATGCGCCAGCACGTTGCGCAGCGCGGCCTGTTGCAGGCGCGGATGCGTCTGCGAATAGAGCGCATCGCGCAGTTCGACCGCGGTGATCGGGGCTTTCGCCAGCCGCGCCAGGATGGAGCGCTCGCGTTCCATGCGATGGAACAGCAGCGCGCGGGTGAGCTTGCGCGGCTCCGGCAGCGCCGGGCCGTGGCCAGGCAGGAACACGTCGTCCTCGCGGTCGAGCATGCGCTTCAGGCTGGCGAAATAGGCCCGCATGTCCCCGTCCGGCGGGCTGACGATGGAGGAGTTCCACGACATCACGTGATCGGCGGAAAACAGCACCGCGCTGCCGTCGGCGGCGGGGAGCGCGTAGCAGACGTGATCGGAGCAGTGGCCGGGCGTGTGCAGCGCGATCATCCCGGCGATCGGCGCGCCGTCGTCGAGCTTGATGTCAGCCTCGAAACTCTCGATCGCGCTGGCGCGGAACCCCGCCGTGCGCGCCCCGGTAGCGGCGGCCAGCGCCGGCAGCGCGCCGACATGGTCGTGATGGGTGTGGGAGACCAGGATCAGATCGACCTTGCCGCCGGTGGCGCGCAGGATCGCCTCCACATGCGCCGGCTCGTCGGGGCCGGGGTCGAGCACCGCCAGGCCGTCCGGGGTTTCGATCAGATAGGTGTTGGTGCCGTGATAGGTCATCGGGCCGGGATTGGCGGCGACGATGCGGGACACGCCGGGCAGCACCGGCAGCACGTTGCCCCGTTCGGGCTCGGGTTCGGTGAGAAAGGCCATGGGGTCCTCGGTTCCTACCGATCGGTAGATGGCGGAAACCAGGGCGTGTGGCAACGCCGGCGGCGCGCGTGCAGCCATTCGCATTTTGCCGAGAGGGGCTTGCTGTCGGCTCTCCCCGCAGGTCGGGACCCTATCGGGACCGGCCATATCGAGGCGACCGCGACCCTGGCGCCGCAATTGGAGCAATGCGCACCCTGGGCATCGCCCCCCTGGGCATCGACCCCCTGGGCATTGATCCGGATCAACACCCGGAGGGCGGAGGCGTCGTAGGCAAGGCGAGGAAGCGATGCGATCGCTGGCAGACTGGGAGAATCGATTGATGGCAGGCGTCACCGGCACTGTCTCGGATGGCCCCTCGGGCGGCGATGGCACCGCGGTGCCGGGGCACGCCGCCGCCGCCGGCCAGCCCGACCGGGCCCGCGCCGAGCAGCAAGACGCGGCGACACTGTTCCGGGAGCTGGAAAGCAGCCCGGAAGGCCTGTCGGACGCCGCGGCGAAGGCGCGGATTGCGCGCTTCGGGCCGAACGCGATCGCCGAGAAGCGGATCAACCCGCTGCTGAAATTCCTCGGCTATTTCTGGGGACCGATCCCCTGGATGATCGAGATCGCCGCAGTTCTCTCCGCCGTGATCCGGCATTGGCCCGACCTCATCATCATCATGGTGCTGCTGCTGTTCAACGCGCTGGTCGGGTTCTGGCAGGAATACCAGGCCGGCAACGCCATCGACCAGCTGAGGAAGTCGCTGGCGTTGAAGGCACGGGCGCGGCGCGACGGGGCGTGGCGGGAGATCGATGCGCGGGAGCTGGTGCCGGGCGACGTGGTACGGCTGCGCCTCGGCGCCATCGTGCCGGCCGACGTCAAGCTGTTCGAGGGCGATTACCTGAGCGTGGACCAGTCCGCGCTCACCGGGGAATCCCTGCCGGTGGACAAGAAGCCGGGCGACGTCGCCTATTCCGGCTCGGTGGCCAAGCAGGGCACCATGCTCGGGCTGGTGGTCGCCACCGGCATGCGGACCTATTTCGGCGAAACCGCCCGCTTGGTGAGCACGGCCCATCACGCCTCGCATTTCCAGAAGGCGGTCATGGCGATCGGCCGCTATCTGATCCAACTCAGCCTGGGGCTGATCGGCCTGCTGGTGGTGGTGGAGCTGCTGCGCGGGCAGGCCTTGCTGCGCATCCTCGAATTCGCCCTGATCCTGGCCGTCGCCTCGATTCCCGTGGCGCTGCCGGCGGTGCTCTCCGTCACCATGGCGGTCGGCGCGCTGCGGCTGTCGCGGATGAAGGCGATCGTCGCGCGCCTCGATTCGATCGAGGAGATGGCGGGGATGGACGTGCTCTGCTCGGACAAGACCGGCACGCTGACACAGAACCGGCTGACGCTCGGGGAGCCGGTCTGCTTCGGCACCAGCCCGCAGGAGCTGATCCTCGCCGGCACGCTCGCCTCCCCGGCCGACGATCGGGATGCGATCGATACCGCGGTCGCCGCCGGTCTCACCGATCCGACCGCCGGGCAGGGCTACGCGCAGCAGCACTACGTGCCGTTCGATCCGGTCAGCAAGCGCACCGAAAGCACGCGGCGCGGGCGGGATGGCGGCGTCTTTCGGGTCAGCAAAGGCGCGCCGCAGGTGATCCTCGATCTGGCGCAGCCGGCCGCCGAGGTGCGTTCGGCGGCGGAGAAGGCGGTCGAGGGCTTCGCCCAGCGTGGTTACCGCACGCTCGGCGTCGCGCGGAGCGACGACGACGGCACGTCCTGGCGCCTGCTTGGACTGCTGCCGCTGTTCGACCCGCCCCGCGAGGATGCCGCCGCGACCATCGCCCAGGCGCAGAGCCACGGTCTGACCGTGAAGATGGTGACCGGGGACAATGTGGCGATCGGCCGGCAGATCGCCACCGAGGTCGGTCTCGGCAGCAATATCCTCGCCGCCGACGCTCTGACCAGCGACGGTGCGGACGGCGCGCTCAACGCCGCGGCAGTCCGCAAGATCGAGGCAGCGGACGGCTTCGCCCAGGTCTTCCCGGAGCACAAGTTCGCCATCGTCAAGGCGTTGCAGGCGGCGGGCCACCTGGTCGGGATGACCGGCGACGGGGCCAACGATGCCCCGGCCCTGAAACAGGCCGACGTCGGCATCGCCGTCTCGGGCGCCACCGACGCCGCGCGCGCCGCCGCGGCGCTGGTGCTGACCGCGCCCGGACTGGACGTGATCATCCGCGCCGTCGAGGAGGCGCGCCGCATCTTCGAGCGGATGAATTCCTACGCGATCTACCGGGTGACGGAGACCATCCGCATCACGCTGTTCGTGGTCCTCAGCATGGTGATCTACCGCTTCTACCCGATCACCACGGTGCTGATCATCCTGCTGGCGCTGCTCAACGACCTGCCGATCATGACCATCGCCTACGACAACGCCTGGCTTGCGCCGGCGCCGGTGCGCTGGAAGATGCAGCGGGTGCTGACCGTGGCCTCGACCCTCGGGCTGATCGGCGTGGTGGAGACCTTCGGCCTGCTGGTGATCGTGCTGCATTATTTTTCGCTGTCGCAGGCGCAGATCCAGTCGCTGATCTTCCTCAAGCTCTCGATTGCCGGGCACCTGACGCTTTTCGTGGCGCGGACCAAGCAGCGCTTCTACCAACCCCCGTTTCCGGCAGCCCCGCTGCTGCTCGCGATCCTGGGCACGCAGACCGTGGCCGCGCTGATCGTCGGGTTCGGGCTGTTCGTCACCCGCATCCCGTGGATCGATATCGGGCTGGTATGGGCCTATTGTCTGGGCTGGATGCTGGTCGAAGACCAGGCCAAGGTACTGGTCTACCGCTTCCTGGAGACGAAACGATCGATGCCCGGCACGGCGCCGGCAACCTGACGCGATGCCCCTCTCACCGGGGTCGGCGGCCGGGCATGGGCCGGAGCGCCGGAAACACGCACGGAGACGATAGAAATGAGCCAGTCGAACCTCTCCGCCGGCACCTTCCGCGATCTGCTGGACGCCTTCGGCAAGCTGCGGGTCCCGCTGCCAGGGGGGAACGCCGCACCCGCCGACGCGGCGGAACGCCTGCGGCGTGAACTGCAGGCCGCGATCGCCCATCACGTGAGCGACGCGCGCTGGCACGAGATCATGCAGCGGATGCGCGAGGCGGCGGAGGACGGCGCGAAGCAATACCGCCTGCTGCGCTTCCCCTGCGCCGACACCACCGACGGCGGCCGGGCGATCCGCCAGGGCGAGCCGAACTGGCCCGGCACGCTGACCGGCGAGGCGGCCGATCTGTACCGGTATTGGGAGCGGGAGCTGAAAGCGGGGGCATTCCGTATCGCGGCACGCGAGCTCGAATATCCCGGCGGCCTGCCCGGCGATATCGGGCTGTTCATCTCCTGGGAGTGATCTCCCTGGAATCCGAAGGATTCCAGGGAGCTTGCGCGCCTGCCGGCGCCGGTGGGATACCGTAGCGCCATCGCGAAGGAACCGGCATCATGGCAGAGCGACGGGCGGAGGATCCACCGCCCTTCTATTCCGCGCATCTGTTCGTCTGCACCAACCGCCGCCCGGACGGGCACGCGAAGGGAAGCTGTGCCGCGCGGGGCTCGGAAAAGCTGCGCGACTACATGAAGGCGCGGGCGAAGGAGATGGGCCTCGCCTCGGTGCGGGTGAACAGCGCCGGCTGCCTCGACCGCTGCGAGCATGGCCCGTGCCTGGTGATCTACCCCGAGGGCGTGTGGTACCGCGCCGATTCCCCGGCCGATATCGACCGCATCCTGGAACGCCATATCCGCGACGGCGGGCGGGTGCCCGAGTTGATGCTGCCGCCCGAGCGGCGGGGCTGAGCGAGCGGCGCTACCCTGGGGGAAACACCAGCCGCACGCGCAGGCCGGGGCCGGCGTCCTCGGCGGTCAGCGCCGCCTCGTGCAGTTCGGCGATCGCCGCGACCATCGCCAGCCCGAGCCCGCTGCCCGGCGTCGTGCGGCTGTGCTCGGCGCGGTAGAAGCGGTCGAAAATCCGCGCCCGTTCCGCCGCCGGCACGCCCGGCCCGTCGTCGGCCACGCTCAGCGCCGCGCGACCGGCCTCCGCCCCGCCCTCGATCGCCAACCCCAGCCGGATCGTGCTGCCGGCGGGCGTGTGGCGCAGCGCGTTATCGAGCAAATTCGCCAGCAGGTTGGCCAGCAGGTCGCCGTCCCCCCGGACCGAAACCCCCGGCGTGATCGCCGCCACGAAACGATGCCCGGCGGCCTCGATCGACGGCGCGAAGGCCTCGCCCACCGAGGCAGCGAGCGCCGACAGATCGACCGCGCGGAACCCGGCGCGGCGGGAGCCGCCCTCCACCTGGG
Organism: Pseudomonadota bacterium; assembly: GCA_021845555.1. GTDB lineage: Bacteria > Pseudomonadota > Alphaproteobacteria > Acetobacterales > Acetobacteraceae > JAJZVS01. The sequence continues at coordinate 6,997 of JAJZVS010000050.1, read as the reverse complement.
CGATCCGCAGCAACGCGGCGAAGGTTTCCAGGATCGCCTCGGTCTCCTCCGCCGCGGTGTCGAGCGCGGCGCGGAACGCCTCCGGCGTGGCGGCGTGCCGGCGCGCGGTGTCCAGCGTCTGCACCAGCCGAGCGAGCGGCGTGCGCAGATCGTGCGCGACGTCGGCGGAAACCTGACGCAGGCTGTCCATCAGCGCGGCGATGCGGTCCAGCATCCGGTTCAGGGTGGCGGCCAGCCGGTCGAGGTCGTCGCCGGTGCCGCGCAGCGGGATGCGCTGCGTCAGGTCGCCGGCGATGATCGCCTGCGCGGTCCGCCCGATCGTATCGACACGGCGCAGGAAGGAACGGCTCAGCAGCACCCCGCCGGCACCGCCGAGCAGCACGCCGAGGCCGAGCGCCCAGGCGAAGGCGCCGAGGATGGTCGCCTGCACCTCCTCGATCCGCCCGAGGTCGTCGCCCACCGCCAGCCACACCCCACCGGGCAGCTGGGTCACCAGGGCGCGCACATGCTCGGGCACCTCCCCGGTCTGGTCGGCTTCCCCGTCCGCCCGCGCGTCGCCGGCCTCCAGATCGACCCAGCCCGGCCGGGGCGCCACGCGCGGCAGGGTGCCGGCGAGCCTTCGGCCGTCGGCCGCCTGCACCCGGTCGTCCAGCGCCGCCGCGCCGCGCCCGCCCAGCCGCACCGCGGCCACCAGCCGGTCCAGCCCACCGATCCGGTATTCGCCCTGCAACGCCGCGCTTTCGGCCAGGATGCGCGCGCGCAACTGCTGGTTCAGCGCATCGCTCGCGATCCAGAACACCACCCCGCCGAGTACCAGGGTGGAGGCGGCGAACAGCACGACGTAGGCCGCCGCGAGCCGGAAGCTCGCGGTGCGCAGCAGGCGGGGTTCAAGCTTCGGAATCAGGCGCACGGATCAGATAGCCCGCGCCGCGGACGGTGTGGATCAACTCGGGATCGCCGCCGCGATCGATCTTGCCGCGCAGGCGGGAAATATGCGTCTCCACGATGTTGGTGCGCGGATCGAAGTGGAAATCCCACACCTTCTCCAGCAGCATGGTGCGGGTGACGACCTCCCCGGCGTGGCGCATCAGCACTTCCAGGATCTGGAACTCGCGCGGCTGCAGCACCACCGGGATGCCCCCGCGCGTCACCGCGCGGCGGCGCGGATCGAGTTCCAGATCGGCCACGCGCAGCACCGAAGGCGGCGCGGCCAGCGGCGGACGACGGGCGAGCGCGTGCAGCCGGGCGAGCAGTTCGGAAAACGCGAAGGGCTTGACCAGGTAGTCGTCGCCGCCGGCGTCGAGCCCCGCCACCCGGTCGTCGATCCCGCCGAGCGCGGTCAGGAACAGAGCCGGCGTCTTCACCCCGGCGGCGCGGAGCGTGCGGACCAGCGACAGGCCATCGAGCCCCGGCAGCATCCGATCGACCACCAGCGCGTCGTAGCCGGGGTCCTCGGCCAGGAACAGCCCGTCGCGCCCGGTCGGGGCGTGATCGACCACGTGGCCATGCTCGCGCAACCCCCGCAGCAGGTAGGCGGCGGTGGCCGCGTCGTCCTCGATCACCAGCAGCTTCATCGCCATTTCCTTGCCGAGATGGGCTCCCCCACCCGCGACGGGAGGGGGAGCCCGGTCCGCGGATCAGTCCTCGTGCTCGCCCTGGCCCTCCTGGTCCTCGCCGCCGGCATGGGTGCCGACCACCGCGCCGGTGGCGGGATCGATCAGCACGGTCTGCACCCCCTGGCTGCCGGCCACCTCCACCGAAATGCGCGCCGTGCCGTTCTGGTTGTCCACCCCGGCATCGAACGCCCTGCCCTTGGCGTGCTGCTCGGCCGTGACGATCGCCTGGGAGAGCGAGACCTTGGCCGCCGCCATCGTCGCGGCGTCGCTCTGGTCCTGGTTGTCCTTCGCCAGCGCCGCGCCGGACAGGCCGAGCACCAGCACCCCGGCCAGCGCCGGCAAGGCAATCCGCGGACGGAAGCGTCGTGTCGTCGTCATCTGTGTTCTCCGATCGTTCGCGGCCGGCCCGTCGCCGTCCGCTGGCGCCACATTCGGCCGCGACAGGTGGGGACCACTGGGAGCCGACCCTACGATTTGGCAATCCGCAAGCCCGCGCCCGCCCGTCCTCCCCTTGCGGCGCGGGGGAGGCTGTGGTGTTAGTGCGGGGTCATTGCTGAGGGCCCGCGTCTGATGGCGTCCACGTTCGATACCGTTGCCGACATGATCTCGGAAACCTGCGACATTCCGCGGGATACGATCACGCCCGAAAGCCACGCGATCAACGATCTCGGCATCGACAGCCTGGATTTCCTCGACGTCGCCTTCGCCATCGACAAGGCGTTCGGCATCAAGATGCCGCTCGAGCAGTGGACCGCCGAGGTGAACGAAGGCAAGGCCTCGACCGACCAGTATTTCGTACTGAAGGGCCTGTGCGCCCAGATCGACGCGCTGGTGGCGGCGAAGGCCGCCTGAAAGCGCCCGTCCGGATGCCCGCGCCGCGCGACCCGCGCACCCTGCCCCGGCGGTAGAACGGCGGCCGATGCGACTCGAATACTTCCAGATGGTCGATCGGGTGACGCTGCTGGACCCGGCCGTGGGGCTGGTGCGCGCCGATTGCCGCGTCCCCGATGCCAGCCCGGTGTTCGAGGGGCATTTCCCCGGCCACCCGATCCTGCCCGGCGTCCTGATGATCGAGACGCTGGCGCAAACCGGTGGCTGGCTCCTGCTGGCCAATCAGCGCTTCGGCAACATGGTCTTTCTGGCCAAGGTGCGGGACGCCAAGCTGCGCGCCTTCGTCGCCCCCGGCACGGCGCTGGAGGCCGAAGCCAGGCTGGTGCATGACGGCTCCGGCTACGCCGTGATGGCCGGGCGGCTCCTGGCCGGCGGACGGATGGTGGCGGAGGCCGAACTCACCTATCGCGTCGCGCCCTTCCCCACCCCGGCGCTGCGCGCGCAAATGCTGGCCGCGGCGCGGCGCGTGGGCGTGGCGGAGGAATGGCTCGATGACGCATGAACGCGACGCCCTGATTACCGGGATCGGCCTCGTCTCCTCGCTCGGCGAGGGGCCCGCGGCCCATTGGGCGGCCCTGACCGACCCCGGTGGTTTCCGCCCCGTCCTCGATGCCGCGAGCTTCCCGCCCTGGACGCTGCACCCGGCGCCGCCGCTGGAACTCGACCGGCAGATCCCCAAGCGCGGCGACCAGCGGCAGATGGAACCCTGGCAGCGGCTGGGCACCTACGCCGCCGGCCTGGCGCTGGACGCCGCCGGGGTGAAGGGCCAGCCCGCGCTGCTGGAACGGATGGAGATGATCGTCGCCGCCGGCGGCGGGGAGCGCGATCCGGCCGCCGATGCGGGCATTCTCACCGACCTGCCGCACGCCGAAAACCCCGAAGCGCTGCTGAACCAGCGGCTGCTCTCCGACCTTCGCCCCACGCTGTTCCTGGCCCAGCTTTCCAACCTGCTCGCCGGCAACATCTCGATCGTGCATGGCGTGGTGGGCGGCTCGCGCAGCTTCATGGGCGAGGAACAGGCCGGCGCCGACGCGATCCGGGTGGCCGTGGCGCGCATCGCCGCCGGCCAGGGCGATCTGTTCCTGGTGGGAGCCGCGCTGGCCCCGGTCCGGCCGGAAGTCCTGCTGCACTACGAAATGGGCGGCATGCTGACAAAAAAACCCTGGCAACCGGTCTGGCAGCGCCAGGACGAAGGCGGCGGCATGGCGCTCGGCGCCATCGGCTGCTTCCTGGTGATCGAAAGCCGCGCCCACGCCGCCACCCGCGAGGCCACGCCGCTCGCCCGCATCGCCGCCGTTGCCACCGACCGCTGCCGCCGCCGGCCCGGCGAGGCCGCCGCCAACGCCGCCCGCCAATTCGCGGCCCTCGAAGGCCGCTTCGATCCGGCGCATAGCGCCATCATCTCCGCCGCCTCCGGCGCGCCCCTGGTCACCGCCGAGGAACGCGCCTGGCTCGCCACCACCGGCCTGCCGGTGCGCGCCGCCGCCACCGCGCTGGGTCACACGATGGAAGCCGCCTTCCCCGCCGCGATCGCCCTGGCGGCCATGGCCCTGCACCACGGTCAGCTGTTCCCGCCGCTGGAAGCCGCCGAAACCCCGATGACCACCCCGCTGCACCACGCCCTGGCCACCGGCTGGGGCCACTGGCGCAGCGAAGCCCTCGCCCTGCTCAGCCGGGCCTGACCGATGCGCCCTGGTGCCCCTGCGCGTGGGGTTGGAGTCCTGATGGTCCGCAGCAAGGCCAGGGGGCGCTGCCCCCTGCACCCCCGCCAGGGGACAAGTCCCCTGGACCCCTCCGACGGCTTTGCCAGGAAGGGGGCGCTACTCGGACCAACGCGAGGGCACGGTCGCGCCCCCTTCCTGGCAAAGCCCCCCAGGGTTCCAAGGGCTGTGCCCTTGGCGGGGTTGCCAAGGGCCCATGGGGGGGCAGCGCCCCTTGGCCTTGCTTCGCGCCACCACGAACCCAACCCCACGAACAACGGCAGGAGGACGGCATGACGGCGGGTCTGGACGCGCAGGACAGGCCGGTGGTGGTGGTGACCGGCATCGGGGTGTTGACTTCGCTGGGCGAGGGGGTGGCCGACAACTGGCGGTCGCTGGTAGCCGGGAAGTCCGGTTTGCGCCGGATTTCGCGCTTCCCGTTGGAGGGGTTGCGCACGACCGTCGCCGGGACGGTGGATTTCGTCCCCTTGCCGGCGTTTTCCACGCCGGCGCTGTCGCAGGAGATTGCCGCCCGCGCGATGGCCGAGGCGGTGGGCATGGCGGGGCTTGGCGCGCCGGGCGCGTTTCCGGGTCCGTTGTTCCTGGCCTTGCCGCCGGTGGAGCTGGAGTGGCCGCAGCGGCGTGCGCTGGCAGCCGCTTCCGGTGCGGTCGGGCCGATCGGCTATGCGGATTTGCTGCGGGCGGCCGGCGACGGCGCGTTTGGTGGAACCTATGCGCGGTTCCTGTTCGCCTCGGTCGCCGAGGCGCTGGCCGAGCGGTTCGGCACCACGGGCGTGCCGATCGAGGTATCCACCGCCTGCGCCTCGGGCGCCACGGCGATCCAGCTCGGCGTGGAAGCGATCCGCCGCGGGGAGACGGAGGCGGCGGTGTGCGTCGGCACCGACGCCTCGGTGAACGTGGAGGCGCTGGTGCGGTTTTCGCTGCTGTCGGCGCTGTCCACCCGCAACGACCCGCCCCAGGGCGCGGCGCGGCCGTTCAGCAAGGACCGCGACGGGTTCGTGATGGCCGAGGGCGCCGGCGCGCTGGTGCTGGAGAGCCTGGCGCATGCGCTCGCGCGGGGTGCGGAGATCCTGGGCGTGGTGGAAGGCTGCGGGGAGCGGGCGGATAGTTTCCATCGCACCCGCTCCGCGCCGGACGGCAAGCCGATCATCGAATGCCTGCGCCGGGCGATCGCGGATGCCGGTCTGGTGCCCGAGGAGATCGGCTACGTGAACGCGCACGGCACCGGCACGCCGGAGAACGACAAGATGGAGTGGAACTGTCTCGCGGCGGTGTTCGGCGCGCGGGCGGGATCGGTGCCGGTGTCGTCGAACAAGTCGATGATCGGCCACACGCTGTCGGCGGCCGGGGTGGTCGAGGCGGTGTTCACCCTGCTCAGCCTGCGCCACGGCATCCTGCCGCCGACGATCAACTATGAGGTTCCCGACCCGGCCGTGCCGATCGACTGCGTGCCCAACGTGGCGCGCCCGGCCGATGTCGCGCATGCGCTGTCCAATTCCTTCGGCTTCGGCGGGCAGAACGTGGCCCTGGTAATCGGGCGGGAGCCGCGCTGAGCATGCGCGCGTTGCAGCTTCTGGCCGAGCGCGACCTCGCGCTGCGCGAGGTCGATCCGCCGCCGCCGCCCGGGCCGGGCGAGCTGCGGCTGCGGGTGCGGGCGGTGGCGCTCAATCACATCGACGTCTGGGGCTATCGCGGCATGGCCTTCGCCAAGCGGCGCTTTCCGCTGACGGTCGGCGCCGAGGCGGCGGCCGAGGTGGAGTCGGTGGGTGCGGGCGTGGACGGCTTCGCGCCGGGCGATCGCGTGGTGCCCTATTCGGCGCTGACCTGCGGCACCTGCCCGGCCTGCCGCAAGGGCCAGGACAATCTGTGCGAGAACGTGGGCGGCGTGCGCGGCTTCCATATCGACGGCTTCGCCGCCGAACTCACGCTGCACCCCGCACGGCTGGCGGTACGGGTGCCGGAGGCGGTGACGACCGCGGACGCCGCCTGCGTGTCGGTGGCCTATGCGACGGTCGAGCACATGCTGTTCGACAATGCCCGGCTGGAACCGGGCGAGTGGATCCTGGTGCAGGCCGGCGGCTCGGGGATCGGCAGCATCGCCATCCGCATCGCCAAATCGATCGGCTGCACCGTGATCGCCACGGCAGGCGGGCCCGAGAAGGCAGCGAAGGCGCGGGCGCTCGGCGCCGACCATGTGATCGACTACCGGGCGGACCGGTTTGAGGGCGTGGTGCGCAAGCTGACGGCCAAGCGCGGGGTCGATGTGGTGTTCGAGCATGTAGGCCAGGACACCTGGGCCGGCTCGCTGCTGTCGCTGAAGCGCGGCGGGCGGCTGGTGACCTGCGGCGCCACCTCGGGGCCGTCGGGCAGCATCAACCTGATGCAGCTGTTCCAGCAGCAGTACCGTATCATCGGTTCCTTCGGCTCCCCGCTGTCGGCGATCGGGCGGTCGCTGGCGCGCATCGCCGGCGGGGTGCGCCCGGTGATCGACAGTACCTATCCGCTGGACGCGGTGCGCGACGGGCTGGACCGGCTGGAGCGGCGGGACGTGTTCGGCAAGATCGTGGTCACGCTCTGAGCCGGGGTCCAACGCACCGATGAGCGGGGTCATGGCCCGGCTGGGCGAGCGGCTGCTCGGGACCGCCGCGGTCGGGCTGATGCGCGCGCTGGCGGCGACCGATCCAGACCGGGCTTCCGACCTCTGCGGGGCGGTCGCGCGGCGGCTGGGGCCGTTCACACCGGCGCACCGGATCGGGCGGGACAATCTGC
>JAJZVS010000049.1 GCA_021845555.1 Pseudomonadota bacterium | reverse complement strand
CCCCTTTCCTGGCGAAGCCGTCCGAGGGGTCCAGGGGACCAGTCCCCTGGCGGGGGGTCCAGGGGGGCAGCGCCCCCCTGGCCTTGCTTAACCCTCCGTCCCCCGCTCCCTCGCCTAACCCAGATAAGCGCCGCCGTTCACGTGGAGGGTTTGGCCGGTGATGAAGCGGGCTGGGGGGGAGCAGAGGTAGGCGATCATGCCGGCGACTTCCTCGGGTCTGCCTTTGCGTCCGAGCAGGGTGCCGGGCAGCGGCGCTTTGCCGTGGTTGCCGCCGGCGGCGGCGCCGCGTTGGGTGTCGATGTCGCCGGGGACCACCGTGTTGACGGTGATCTGTTGTTTGGCGAGTTCGTGGGCGAGCGCGCGGGTCAGTCCGATCATGCCGGCTTTGGCGGTGAGCGCATGGACCCGCCCGGTGGTGCCGGCGTGGGCGGAGATGCCGCCGAGGTTGACGATGCTGCCGCCGCCCGCCGCGGCGATCGCCGGCGCGGCGGCCTGGGCGCAGTAGAACGCGCCGTCGAGCGTGGTGCCCAGGATTTCGCGCCATTCCTCGGGCGTGATGTCCAGGAACGGCGTTTGCCGGCGGCGGGAGGCATTGTTCACCAGCGCGTCGAGCCGGCCGAAGCGATCGACCGCGGCGCCGATCAGCCCGCGCGCCTGGGCGGGGTCGGCGATATCGGCCAGATGGACCAGGGCTTCGCCGCCGGCCTCGCGCACCAGTTCGGCGGTTTGCGCGCAGTCGTCGGCCGAGTGCAGCGCGTGGACCACGATGTTCCAGCCGTCGCGCGCGAGCGCCAGTGCGGCGGCGCGGCCGATATTGAGTGCGCTGCCGGTGACCACGGCGGTTTTCCTGGTCTCGGCGTTCGTCGTGTCTGCCATGCCGGTTCCTCCCCGGACCGATGCTATGCTGGACGTGCCGCGGGCAGAAGGGGCGCCAGTCGGGGGCCCCGGGGTTTTTCCGCGGACGGGACCGAAGATGCGCATCGCCCTCGAACTTCTCGTTCTGCTGCTGTTGATCGCGATCAACGGCCTGTTTTCGATGAGCGAGCTGGCGCTGGTGTCGGCCCGGCGGGCGCGGCTGGCGGTGCTGGAGCGCAAGCGGGTGCACGGGGCGGCGCGGGCGCGCTGGCTGGCGGAGGACCCGCAGCGGTTCCTGCCCACCGTGCAGGTGGGGGTGACGCTGGTCAGCGTGTTCATCGGCGTGTTCGGCGGCGCCCAGGTGGCCGATCAGGTGCAGGCGTGGTTGCAGCGCCTGAGCGTGCCGGCTGCGTTCGCCGCGCCGCTGGCGCTCGTGCTGGTGGTGGTGGTCACCACCTACCTGACGCTGGTGCTGGGCGAGCTGGTGCCGAAGCAGCTGGCGCTGCGCCGGCCGGAGGCGATGGCCGCGCTGGTGTCGCTGCCGATCGCCTGGACCGCCCGCGCCGCCGCCCCGGCGGTGTGGCTGCTCGGCAAGTCCTCGGCGCTGGTGCTGCATCTGTTCGGCTTCTCCCGCCTCGCCGCCACGTCGGTGACGGAGGAGGAGCTGCGCGCCCTGCTGGCTGAAGGCACGCAGGCCGGGGTGCTGGAGACCGAGGAGCGCGACATGATCGAGCGCGTGCTGCGGCTGGCCGACAAGCCGGTGCGGGCGCTGATGACGCCGCGCACCGAACTGGTCTGGATCGACCGCACCGACACCACCAAGGACATCGTCGCCACCTTGAAGGCGGCGCCGCACTCGCGCTTCGTGGTCTGCGACGGCGCGGTGGATAACGTGGTGGGGCTGGTGCAGGCGAAGGACCTGCTGGACCGGATCCTGGAGGGCGGCGATCTGTCGCTCGCCGCGGTGCTGCGCCAGCCGATGGTGGTGCCGGACACCGTCAGCGCGCTGGATGCGCTGGAGCGGCTGAAGGCCGATCCGCTGGGCATGGCGCTGGTGATGGACGAGTACGGCAGTTTCGAGGGCGTGGTGACGGCGGCGGACGTGCTGGAGGCGATCGTCGGCGATCCGACCGACGCCGCGCCGCCGCCCGGCACGCCGGAGGGGGGCGCCGAGCAGGTGCTGGTGATGGACGGGCTGATGCCGGTCGATGAGGTGAAGGCGCGGCTCGATCTGCCGGAGCTGCCGGCTGAGGGGAGCTATCACACGCTGGGCGGGTTGGTGCTGGCGCTGCTGCGCCGGGTGCCGCGCGAGGGGGACCGGATCGTGTTCGGCGGCTGGCGGTTCGAGGTGCTGGCGATGGACGGCCGCCGGGTGGAGAAGATCCGCGCCAACCGCGAAGCGGCGCCGGTATAGGCCCGACATCGCCAGGGACGGCGGCGCCGTACGGGCGAACGGCCAGGGGAGGTCTCCCCTGGCCGTCGCCGTCACAGGCTGCGCGGCTTCAGTGCTTGGCGCCGTCGTAGGGCGCGATCAGCGTGCCGGAGGCATCGGCGGCCGGGTAGAGCACCACCTCCGTCTTCGGGTCCTTGAACTGCGCCACGTCGTGGCCCTTCACGCCCTGGAACTGCGCCTCGATCACGCGCGCCTGGGTCCATTCCCCGTCGTGGCCGAAGGCGATCGGACCGACCACGGTCTGGAAAGTGTGGCTGCGCAGATAGGCGGCGAGCTTGGCGTCGTCGGTGCTCTTGGTGGCGGTCACCGCGTCGCCCAGGATCTGCATTTCCGAATAGGCGAAGGGCGGCAGGTAGAAGCCGAGCGGATCGACGCCCTCGGCGGCGGCCTTGGCCTGGTAGGTCTTCAGGAAGGCCATCGCCTCGGGGGTGGCGAAGCCCTTCACCGGCAGCCAGAAGTCGTAGTCGGTGATGCCGTTCAGCAGCGGGCCGAGGGCGGCCTTGATCGGGGTGGATTGCAGCCCGACCATGTCGCCGCCGAACAGGCGGGTCTTCAGCCCGACTTCGGTCACGGCGCGCACCATGCCGACGCTGTCCGGCGGATAGGAGGCGACCAGCACCATATCCGGGTGGCGCGCCTGGATGGCGTGCACGATCGGCGAGAAATCGGCGGTGTTCGGCGGGTAGGTCTGGTTATAGACGACCTTGAACCCGTCTTTCTTGGCGAGCACCAGGGCGCCTTCGATCGCGTTCTTCGGGAACTCGGCGTCCGCGCCGACGATCGCCAGCGTCTTGGGCTTCGGCTTCATCGCGCTGGCCACCGCGAAGAACGGCACCGAGATCGCCTGCTTCGGGTCGGGATTGCCGGTGGGCGAGATCGAGAAGTAACGGTTGTAATGGAACTGGCTGTTCACCGCCAGGCCGAGCAGGCCCATGAAGGTGCGGTGGTGCGCCATGATGATCGGCATCGCCGGGGCGATGATGTTGGTGGCATAGGCGCTGACCACCAGATCGACGTGATCGACATCGAGCAGCTTGGTGTAGATGCCGGGCACCAGCGCGGGGTTGGACTGGTCGTCGTAGTAGTCGAGCTTCACCGGCCGGCCGAGCAGGCCGCCCTTGGCGTTGGTCTCCTGCGCCCAAATCTGCATTGCCAGCAGGGCGGCCTTGCCGTTCGGCGCGAGCCCGCCGGTCAGCGACATGGAAAACCCGATGGTGATCGGCTTGGCGGCCTGCGCGCCCGGCGCAACCCAGGCCAGCGAGGCGGCGAGACCGAGGCCGGCGGCGAGGCCGGCGCCACGGAACAGGCGCTTGAGGCGATGCATGCGTATCCTCCCGTATTCTGTTTGATTGAGCGCAATCTAGCCCGGCTTTCCGCCGGCCGCCAAGCGGGGAGCCGGAACGGCCTGGGCGGCCCGCTCCCGCTGCGCGGCGGGAGGCGGGGATTCCGTTGCCGTCCCGCCCTTGCCCCGGCGCCGTCGCTTGCGCATCTTGGCCCCAGCATGCGACGCAGAGGCGAACGGAGAGGCGGAATGGACGGCGGAACCGAAGCGACGGGCATTATCCTGCATAAGCCCGCCGATTTCGTGCCGATGCGCGCCGCCGGGCGGCTGGCGGCCGAAACGCTGGATATGATCACCAGCCATGTCCGGCCGGGCGTGACCACCGCGCGGCTGGACCAGCTGTGCCACGACTTCATCGTCGCCGCCGGCGCGATCCCGGCGCCGCTCAACTACCGCGGCTTTCCGAAATCCATCTGCACCTCGGTCAACCACGTGGTCTGCCACGGGATTCCGGGCGAGCGGCGGCTGGAAGAGGGGGACATCGTCAATATCGACGTGACCGTGATCCTGGACGGCTGGCACGGCGATACCTCGCGCATGTACACCGCCGGCACGCCGTCCACCCGGGCGCGCAACCTGATGGACGTGACCTACGAATCCCTGAAGCGCGGGGTGGCCGCGGTGCGGCCCGGCGCCACGCTGGGCGACATCGGGCATGCCATCCAGTCCTTCGTGGAGGCGCACCGGTTCAGCGTGGTGCGCGAGTTCTGCGGCCACGGCATCGGCCGGCAGTTCCACGCCCCGCCGAACGTGCTGCACTACGGCGCCCCCGGCGAAGGCCCGGTGCTGCGCCCCGGCATGTTCTTCACCATCGAGCCGATGGTGAACGCCGGCCGCCCCGAGGTGAAGGTGCTGGACGACGGCTGGACCGCCGTCACCCGCGACCGCAGCCTGTCCGCCCAGTTCGAGCACATGGTGGGCGTGACCGAGGACGGTGTGGAAATCTTTACCCTTTCCCCCGCAGGCTACGAGAAGCCGCCTTATCCGTTGGGCTGAGGCTTCGCGGCGCCCCGGCTTCGCCCGGATCCGGACCGCGCGCCGTGTCCCTCCGGCGGGTCGGTCCGTCGCGGGTCCGATCGCCAACGGCCCCGGGCGGCGGCGGAACGCGCGCGGGGACGGTGATGGCCGGACTGAAGGAAACCCAGGGACAGCTTGGGATTGCGCTGACCGAAGCGGCGGGCGCCGGGCTGAGCCGGGCCGAGCCGCCGGCCCCGATCGGGGCGGAGGGCCATCGCGGGCGGATGCGCGCGCGGCTGCTCGCCGCCGGCCCGGATGCGCTGGCCGACCACGAAGTGCTGGAGATGATGCTGTTCCTGGCGGTGCCGCGGCGCGACACCAAGCCGATCGCGCGCGCCCTGCTGGCCGCGTTCGGCAGCTTCGCCGGCGCGGTGGCCGCCCCGCTGGCGGAACTGCGCCGCATCGACGGGCTGGGGGACGCGGGGGCGGCGGCGCTCAAGACCATCCAGGCCGCCGCGCTGCGCCTGGCGCGCGCCGAGGTGACCGCGCGGCCGGTGCTCAACAACTGGGACCGGCTGATGGATTATCTGCACGCGGTGCTGGCGCGCGAGCGGGTGGAGCAGTTCCGGGTACTGTTCCTCGATACCCGCAACCGGCTGCTGGCCGACGAGGTGCAGGGCCGCGGCACGGTGAACCACACCCCGGTCTATCCGCGCGAAGTGGTCCGCCGCGCGCTGGAATTGCAGGCCGCCGGCATCATCCTGGTGCACAACCACCCGAGCGGCGATCCCACCGCCTCGCCCGAGGACGTGGCGATGACCGCGGAGGTGAAGGCGGCGGCGCGGACGCTCGATCTGAAGCTGCATGACCATGTGATCGTCGGCAACGGGCGCTGGACCAGCTTGCGGCGGGAGGGGTTGCTTTAGGGCGCGCCCCTTGCGTTGCCGGCCCGCCGCCGCAACTCTGCGCCATGCTCGATGCCGCGCCCGTGCTGCTGTGGTTCCGCAATGACCTCCGCCTGTCGGACCAGGCCGCGCTGGCCGCCGCGCTGGCCGCCGGCCGCCGGGTGGTGCCGGTGTTCGTGCTGGACGAAGCCGCCGCCGGCGTCTGGGCGCCGGGCGGAGCGTCGCGCTGGTGGCTGCACCACGCGCTGGCCGCGCTGGCGGGCGACCTCGCCGCCGCCGGCAGCGGGCTGGTGCTGCGCCGGGGCGACGCGGCGGCGGTGATCCCGGCGCTCGCGCGCGCGACCGGCGCCGCGGAGGTGCTGGCCGGCATCGCGATCGAACCCTGGGCCCGGCGGCAGGAGGCGGCGGTGGCGGCGGCGCTCGCCGCGCAGGGCACCGGGTTTCGCCGCTTCCGCACCGCGAGCCTGTTCGCCCCGGACGCGCTGCGCACCCAGGCGGGCACCGGCTTCGCGGTCTATACCCCGTTCGCCCGCGCGGCGCGGACGCGCGCGGCCGAGCCGGGCGCGCTGCGTCCCCCCTCCCCGGCCCCGGCGCGCATCCCCTCACCGCCACTGCCGGAGTCCGATGCGCTCGGTTCCTGGGGGCTGCTGCCGCGCGCGCCCAACTGGGCCGGCGGGCTGCGCCGAGCCTGGGTTCCCGGCGCGGCGGGCGCGCGGGCCCGGCTGGCGGCGTTCCTGGCCGACGGCCTGGCGGACTACGCCGCGCGGCGCGATCTGCCGGGGCAGGAGGGCACGTCGCGCCTGTCGCCGCATCTGCATTTCGGGGAGATCTCGCCGGCCGAACTCTGGTTCGCCGCCGCACCCGAGGCAGCGGACGGCACCGCCGCGCGCGGGGCCGAGAAGTTCCGCGCCGAGCTGCTGTGGCGGGAATTCGCGCTGCACCTGCTGTGGCACCATCCGGACCTGCCGGAGCAGCCGTTGCGCGGCGCATTCGCCCGGCTGGCCTGGCGGCGCGATCCGGCGGCGCTGGCGGCCTGGCAGCGCGGGCAGACGGGGATTCCCCTGGTCGATGCGGGGATGCGCGAACTCTGGCAGACCGGGTGGATGCATAACCGGGCGCGGATGGTCGTGGCCTCGTTCCTGGTGAAGCATCTGCTGCTGCCGTGGCAGGACGGCGCGGCCTGGTTCCACGACACGCTGGTCGATGCCGATCTGGCGGCGAATGCGGCAAGCTGGCAGTGGGTGGCCGGCTGCGGCACCGACGCCGCGCCCTATTTCCGCGTGTTCAATCCGGTGCTGCAGGGCCGCAAGTTCGACCCCGACGGCGCCTATGTGCGCCGCTTCGTGCCGGAACTCGCCCGGCTGGACACCCCATTTCTGCATGCGCCGTGGGAGGCGCCGGCGGCGGCGCTGGCGCGGGCCGGCGTGCGGCTGGGGCGGGAATATCCGGCACCTATCGTCGATCTCCCCGCCGGGCGCGCCCGGGCGCTGGCCGCCTTCGCCGCGCTCGGCGCCGGGACAGTCGCGGGCGGAGCGGCGGCGGAGGCGGTAGCATGACGCACGCGCACGCGGCCGAGGCCACCGCGGCGGCGCCGCCGCTGCCCGCGATTCCGCGCGATGCGCGGCTGCGCATCGTCGGCGACGTGCATGGCGACGACGCGGCTTTTGCTTATGCGGTGGCGACCGACCGGTTCGTGATCCAGCTCGGCGACCTCACGGATTACGGGCCGCACAGCGCCGGGGTGCTCGCGCGGATGTTCGCGCTGATCGCGGCCGGGCGCGGGCTGTTCCTGCTCGGCAACCACGACCACCGGTTGGCGCGGCTGCTGGCGGGGCAGAAGCTGACGCCCGGGCCGGAGCTGGTGCGCACCCATGCGCAGCTCGATCCGGCGCTGGCCGCCCGCGCGCTGGCCGAGATCAGCCGCGCCCCGGCCTGGCTGCGCCTGGGCCGGCGGGTGTTCGTGCATGGCGGGTTCCATACCGAGATGCTGGTCGATGCCGCGCCCGCGCTCGGCGTGCGCCGCGCCGAGGGGCCGTTCGCGCGCGCGCTGTTCGGCGAACCGACCGGGCGCACCCAGGCGGACGGCTACCCCGAGCGCAGCCTGCGCTGGGTCGATCGCATCCCCGCCGGCGTGACGGTCTATTGCGGCCACGACCGGCGCAGTTTGGACGGCCGGCCGTGGCTCCGCCGCGGCGCGTTGGGCGGGACGGCGCTGTTCCTGGATACCGGCGCCGGCAAGGGCGGACACCTGTCCTGGGTCGATCTCGACCCCGAGTAGCAGCGTCCGGGTCGGGCCGCGATTTCGCCGCCTCTCTATTTGATACGGCGCCGGTTGATACAATGCCGGCAGGGGACAAGCGCGGCGCGGCGTGGCAGACTCGGGACGCCATGCACCAGTTGGTCCTGCTCCGTCATGCCAAGGCCGCGCGCGAGGAAGCGGGTCTGCCCGACCGCGACCGGCCGCTGACGTCGCGCGGGCGGCGGGAGGCGGCGGCGGTGGGGGCGGCGATGCGCGACCTGGGGCTGGTGCCGGACCTGGTGCTGGTCTCGCCCGCGCGGCGCACCACCGAGACGCTGGCGGCGCTGGAACCCTGGGACGACACGCCGCTGATCGAGACGCTCGATTCGCTTTACCTGGCCAGCGAGGCGGAGCTGCTGGCGACGCTGCGCGAGGTGGCCGAGACGGTGCGGGGCGTGCTGGTGATCGGCCACAATCCCGGGCTGCACGCGCTGGCGGCGACGCTGGCGGCGCCCTTGGCGGGCGCGCCGGCGGGGGATGCGGGGACGCGGCTGGCGGAGCATTTCCCGACCGCGGCGCTGGCCGAGTTCGCGGTGCCCGTTCCGTGGGGCCGGCTTGGTCCCGGCGGGGCGCGGCTGCTCCGGTTCCTGACGCCGAAGACGTGAGGGTGGCGGCGGCGCAGCCGTTCTCGTCCTGCCGACAGGAGGCTGATGTCGGCTTGGCCGGTTCCGACATGGCCGGGCACGACCCCGGCGACGGAACGCCAAGACGGGAACCGCCGCGCGGGGCGCCGGCGTTGACAGGGCCGGCGCGGGCGCTATAACCCGCGCTCCCTTGCCCGGCGCAGCAATGCGGCCGGGGCGAGACCTGTTTGCAGGAACGATCGCTCATGTTCGCAGTCATCCGCACCGGCGGAAAGCAGTATCGCGTCACGCCGAACGCGGTGCTGAAGGTGGAAAAGCTCGCCGGCGAGGCGGGCGCCACGATCACGTTCACCGACGTGCTCGCGTATGGTGACGACGCCGGCACCACGATCGGCGCGCCGCTGGTGCCCGGCGCCAGCGTGACCGCCACGGTGGTGGCGCAGGATCGGCTGGACACGGTGATCATCTTCAAGAAGCGTCGCCGGCAGAACAGCCGCCGCCGCAACGGCCATCGCCAGCACGTCACCGTGCTGCGCGTCGCCGGGATCAACGGCGCCGGCGCCGCCACGAGCGCCCCCGAAGCGGGCGCCCCCGCGGCAAACTAAGGAGCGAACTGAGATGGCACATAAGAAAGCCGGTGGCTCGTCCCGCAACGGGCGCGATACCGAAGGCCGCCGCCTCGGCCTCAAGAAGTCGGGCGGCCAGGCGGTGATTGCCGGCAACATCATCCTTCGTCAGCGCGGCACCAAGTGGAAGCCGGGCCTGAACGTGGGCCTCGGCCGCGACCACACGATCTTCGCCCTGGTGGACGGCAACGTGGAATTCCAGCGCAAGGCCGAAGGCCGCGTGCATGTCTCCGTCCGCCCGCTGCCGGCCGCCGCCGAGTAGCGCCACGCCCCCCTTGCCCAAGCGTTTTCGCGGGGGTCGGCGCCAGCCGGCCCCCGTTTGTTTTGTCCGGGGCACGGCGGCTCCCCGCGCCCCCGCGCCTTCCCCCGCTCGCGGCGCTGCTTTGCCGCCGGATCCAAGCCGATGAAATTCCTCGACCAGGCCAAGATCTACCTGCGTTCCGGCGATGGGGGCGACGGCGTGACCGGGTTCCGGCGCGAGAAGTTCATCGAGTTCGGCGGCCCGGACGGCGGCAACGGCGGCAAGGGCGGGGATATCGTCTTCGTCGCCGCCGAGAACCTGAACACGCTGATCGACTTCCGCTACAGCCAGCACTTCCGCGCGAAGAAGGGCGGCAACGGCGCCGGCGCCGAGCGCACCGGCGCCGGCGCGCCGGACCGCGTCATCCAGGTGCCGATCGGCACCCAGATCTTCGCCGAGGACCAGGAGACGCTGCTCGCCGACCTCGCCACGCCGGGCGCGCGCGTCACCTTCCTGCGCGGCGGGGACGGCGGATTCGGCAACGCGCATTTCAAATCCTCCACCAACCGCGCGCCGCGCCGGGCCGACAAGGGCTGGCCGGGGGAGGAACGCTGGGTGTGGCTGCGGCTGAAGCTGATCGCCGATGCCGGGCTGGTCGGGCTGCCGAACGCCGGCAAATCGACGTTCCTCTCGCGTGCCTCCGCCGCGAAGCCGAAGATCGCCGACTACCCGTTCACCACGCTGCATCCGCAGCTTGGCGTGGTGCGGCTGTCGCACAGCGAAGAATACGTGCTTGCCGACATCCCCGGCCTGATCGAGGGCGCGCACGAGGGCGCGGGGCTGGGCGACCGGTTCCTCGGCCATGTCGAGCGCTGCGCGGTGCTGCTGCATCTGATCGACGGCGCCGCCGGGGACGTGGTGCGGGCCTGGCGGACGATTCGCGGCGAGCTCGCCGCCTATGGCGGTGGGCTGGCCGACAAGCCGGAACTGATCGGCCTCAACAAGTCGGACGCGATGACCGCACGTGAGGCGACCGGGCGGCGGGTGGCGCTGGAACGCGCCTCCGGCCAGAAAGTCATGCTGCTGTCGGCCGCCACCGGCGCCGGCGTGCCGGAAGTGCTGCGCGCGCTTGCGCAACGGATTGTGGAGCAAAGGTCACGATGAAACGGGCATCGCCCTCCGCTGCTGCCGCCGCCGCCCGCCGGTGGCTGGTCGGTTCCCTGTGCTTCGGGATTTGCCTCGTCCTCCTGTCGCCCTTCTTCTGGGCCATTTATCGGGTCATGGTGTTCGGCACTATGCCTCGTGACGATTACGCCCCGTTCCTGCTCTGGCTCCTAGGACAAAAAGGGGGCGCCCCGCCCGAGTCTCCCTATGCGTACCGCATCCTCTCGATGGTGGCTGCCGTTCCATTCTTCCGGGGGTTGCCGCTCTTGCGATTCAGTAAGCTGCCGGCCAGCCTCTCGGCGGAATACATACGTGCAACCGCGGCCCTCGCTGCACTGGCCTATACTGCCACCGTCGGAGCGGCCTTCCTGGCTTGGCGCTTGGCGCGACACTGTCGGCTCCCGCCGGGAGAAGCGATGCTGGCCGGCGCGCTCTTGTTCGTGCTGTGTTGGTATTCCCAAATCTACGGTATCGATCCCTTGGCTATTCTGGGAGTAGTCGCTCTTCTGTCTGTTTTGGATAGACGACACTGGTTCACAATAGGAATATTCATCTCGATCATTGTGAACGAAAAAATATGCATGGTGTTGGTGCTTTGGCTCGCGATTCGCTGGTTGCTATGCGGTCGCGATCGCGCTCGCTTTCGGCCCGCGCTGCTTTCGAGCCTCGCCGCACTCGGCGCATACCTCTTGATGGTACTGCTGGTCCATGTGCCCGGCCACTCCTACCAGCTTCGCCCGACGGACTACATCTCTACCATCTTGGCGAACCTGTCGGTCCAATTGTCAGCGCGAGGTGTGATGCTGAATCTGGTACCCACACTGGTTTGTGCTTGCGTTGCCGTCGTAGGGTGGCCGGCCATTCGGCAGAATGACATATTCGACCGCGTGGACATCTTGATCATTCCGACACTGGTCGTCCTGGCGCTGACCGTGACGCATAAGTTCCAGATTGGCCGAGTTGTGATGCATGCCGCACCTATTTTCGTGGTGCCTGCCGCCGCCGCCGCCGGGATCTGGAGGGAGCGGGCCGCTCGTTTCATTGCCGGTCGAGGAGGCGTTGATCGTCATCCGGGTGAAACAGGGAGCGTGGACCCGATAAGCATTGTCCCCAAGCCGCACACGCCCGCGTGAGCGCCCGGCCTGACCTCACGCGGGCGCGGCGGCTGGTGGTGAAGATCGGCAGCGCGCTGGTGGTCGATCCGCAGGCCGGCGCGCCGCGCGCCGCCTGGCTCGCCGGGGTGGCCGAGGATATCGCCGCCGCCCGGGCGCGCGGAACCGAGGTGATCGTGGTGTCCTCGGGCGCCATCGCGCTTGCCCGCCGCGTGCTCGGCCTCACCCGCAAGCGCCTGCGGCTGGAGGAGAAGCAGGCCGCCGCCGCGGTCGGCCAGATCCGCCTGGCGCAGGCCTGGGCGGAGGCGCTGTCGGCGCAGGGCATCACCGCCGCGCAACTGCTGCTGACGCTGGAAGACACCGAGGACCGGCGCCGCTACCTGAACGCGCGCGCCACGCTCGGCACCCTGCTCGGCCTCGGGGCAGTGCCGGTGATCAACGAGAACGACACCATCGCCACCGCGGAAATCCGCTTCGGCGACAACGACCGGCTGGCGGCGCGTGTGGCGGAGATGGTGGAGGCCGACCAGCTGATCCTGCTGTCGGATATCGACGGCCTCTACACCGCCGATCCGCGCCGCGATCCCGCCGCCGCGCATATCCCGGCGGTGGCGGCGCTGACGCCGGAGATCGAGGCGATGGGGGGCGAGCCGCCGCCCGGCTATTCCTCGGGCGGGATGCGCACCAAGCTGGTGGCGGCACGGATCGCCACGCAAGCCGGCTGCGCGATGGCGATCGCGCTGGGCCGGCCGGAGGGGCGGCTCGCCGAGCACCCGCTGACCGCGCTGACCGAGGGCGCGCGCTGCACCTGGTTCCTGCCGGCGCCGGAAGGCCGCTCCGCGCGCAAGCGCTGGATCGCCGGCGCGCTGGCCCCGCTCGGCGTGCTGGTGGTCGATGCCGGCGCGGCGCGCGCGCTGGCCGCCGGCCGCTCCCTGCTGCCGGCCGGGGTGCGCGCGGTGGAAGGCAGTTTCGAACGCGGCGACCCGGTGCTGGTGCGCGGGGCCGACGGGACGGAACTGGCGCGCGGGCTGTCCGCCTATGCGAGCGCCGACGCGGCGCGCATCGCCGGGCACCATTCCGACGAGATCGAGACGATCCTGGGCTGGCGCGGGCGCGACGAGATCATCCACCGGGACGATCTGGTGCTGCACGCCACGGCGGACGCGCCGCCCGGCTGAGCCCGCGCGCCCCGCGCGGGCTTGCCTTCTCCCCGCGCGGGCAGCGAGTATGGCCCCGAGCCGCCGCGCGGCACCCTTGGCCCCGCGCGGCCAACAAACCTCGAGGAGGAAACGATGCCCGAACCCAGCAACCGCTACGAGCGGACGGCCGCCCGCACGCATGGCCGTCCCGGCCGCGAGCTGCGCCCGTCCAGCATCACCATCGACATGCACGCGCACACGGTGATCGATGCCGCCGCCGCCCTGGTGGCGCCGCACCTGCCGCCCGACCCGCGCGGGCACTACTACCCCGAGGAGACCCGCATCCTCACCCGCATGCAGGACACCGACCGCCATCCGTACCATGTCGATCTCGACCTGCGGCTGAAGGTGATGGACGAGATGGGCGTCGATCTGCAGATCGTCTCGCCCGCGCCGCCGCAGTGCTACTACACCGTGACGCCCGAACTCGGCGTGAAGGCGGCGCAGGTGGTCAACGACGGGGTGGCGGAACTCTGCGCCCGCCGGCCGGACCGGCTGGTGGCGCTCGGCACCGTGCCGCTGCAGGCCGGCGGCGCCGCCGCGGCCGAAGAACTGGCGCGCTGCATGGGCAAGCTCGGCATGAAGGGCGTCGAGATCCTGAGCCATGTGGGGGAGAAGGAAATCTCCGATCCCGCGCTGGAGCCGTTCTGGGACAAGGCGGAGGCGCTCGGCGCGGTGGTGATGGTCCATCCCGGCGGCTTCAGCGAGGCACGACGTTTCGCGAAATACTATTTCAACAACGTCATCGGCAATCCGCTCGATACCACGATGGCGCTGCACTACCTGATCTTCGACGGCGTGCTGGCGCGGCACCCGAAGCTGAAGGTGATCGCGGTGCACGGCGGCGGCTACCTGCCGGCCTATTCGGGACGCATCGACCACGCCTGGGGCGCGCGCAGCGACAGCCACGGGGCGCTGAAGGAGGCCCCCACCACCTATCTGAAGCGGGTCTATTTCGATACGATCGTGTTCACCCCGCATCAGCTGGAGGCGCTGGTCGCCCTGTTCGGCGCCGACCATATCATGATGGGAACGGATTATCCGTTCGACATGGGCGAATACGACCCGATCGGCCATCTGGCCTCGGCCCCCTCGCTCGGCGCGGCGGCCACCGCGGCGATCGCCGGCGGAACGGCGAAGACGCTGTTCGGGCTGTAGCGAACCGC
>JAJZVS010000048.1 GCA_021845555.1 Pseudomonadota bacterium | reverse complement strand
GCTGTTCGGCGGCATCGGCACGATGTGGGGGCCGTTCCTCGGCGCCCTGATCCTGATGCTGGCCGGGGAGCAGTTCGGCGTCTCCTTCCCCAACCTGCAACTGGCGCTGTACGGCGTGGTGGTGGTGGCGACGGTACTCGCCTTCCCGGGCGGCCTCACCGGCATCGCCAACCGCTTCGGCTGGCTGCGCCGGCCGATCGTGCGCGCCCCGCGCGGCTTGCCCAAAGGCAGCCCGCCGCCGCCGCACGATCCGCCGCCGGCCGGGGTGCCGCTGCTGGAACTGCGCGACGTCACGGTGCGGTTCACCGGGCTGACCGCGCTCTCCGGCGTCTCGCTCGCGCTGCGGGCGGGGGAGACATTGTGCGTGATCGGCGCCAACGGCGCGGGCAAGACCACGCTGTTCAACGCCATCACCGGCTTCGTCGCACCGACCAGCGGCACGATCGTCTCGCTCGGCAAGGACATCACCGCCGTGCCGACCTTCCGCCGCGCGCAGCTTGGGCTGGCGCGGAGCTTCCAGATTCCGCGCCTGATGCCCTCGCTGACGGTGTGGGAGAACGTGCTGCTGGCCAGTCGCCATGGCCGCCAGGCCAGCCGGGCCGAGGCGCATACCGCCTGGGTGCTGGACACGCTCGACCTCGCGCCCATGTGGGCCAATCCGGCAAGCCGGCTCAGCCCGGGCCATCAGCGCCAGCTGGAATTCGCCCGCGTGCTCGGCCTCCATCCGGACGTGGTGCTGCTCGACGAGGTGATGGCCGGCATGACCGCGGATGAACGCGAGGTGGTGCGCAACGTGGTCCGCCGCCTGCCGGCGTTCGGCGTGTCCGGCGTGGTGCTGGTGGAGCATGTGATCGCGGCGGTGGTCGATCTCTGCGATCGCATGGTGGTGCTCGATTTCGGCAAGATCATCGCCGAGGGGCCGCCGCAGGCGGTGCTGGCCGACCCGGCCGTGGTCCGCGCCTATCTGGGGGAAGCCCTGTGAGCGCCGTGCCCGAAAACCCTGCGTCCGCCAGCCCTGCCCCCGCTTTGGCCGTGAAGGGGGTGGTGGCCGGGATCGGCCCGCTGACCATCCTCCAGGGGGTCGATCTGGAGGTGGGCGAGGGCGAGGTGGTGGTGGTGCTGGGTGCCAACGGCGCCGGCAAGACCACGCTGCTGCGCACCATCGCCGGGCTGCTGGCGCCGCGCGCCGGCAGCATCCGCCTGCGCGGGCAGGAGATCGCCGGCCAGCCCGCCTATCGCATCACCCGCGCCGGGATCGGCCATGTGCCGAGCGGGCGGGAACTGTTCCCGCGCCTCACGGTCGGCGATCATCTGGATCTCGGCGGGCATATCTGCGCCCCGGCGCGGCGCGCCGAACTGCGGACCACGATGCTGGCGATGTTCCCGGTCCTGGCCGAGCGCATCGACCAGCGCGCCGGCACGCTGTCGGGCGGGGAACAGCAGATGGTGGCGATCGCGCGCGCACTGATGACCGACCCGCGCGTGCTGCTGCTCGACGAACCCTCCACCGGGCTGGCGCCCAAGATCGTGCTGTCGGTGTTCCAGACCTTCCCGGCGCTGCGCCGGCAGGGGGTCAGCATCCTGCTCGCCGAG
Source organism: Pseudomonadota bacterium (assembly GCA_021845555.1). Lineage (GTDB taxonomy): Bacteria > Pseudomonadota > Alphaproteobacteria > Acetobacterales > Acetobacteraceae > JAJZVS01. The sequence goes on along the minus strand of JAJZVS010000048.1, from coordinate 12,510 downwards.
CAGAGCCTGTCGCTCGGCCTGTCCGCGGCCGACCGGGCCTATGTCATGGACCACGGGCGGATCGTGCTGGCCGGCACCGCGGCGGAGCTCGCCGGGGATCAGCGGGTGGCGGACACCTATCTCGGCCGCTGATCCTTCATCGGCTCGCCTGATCGATCAGCGCGATCTCCGCGGCATCGAGCGCGACCGAAGGCGCCTTCACGAGCTCGGCCAGCTGGTCCGGGTTGGTGGCGCTCGCGATCGGCGCGGTCAGGCCGGGTCGGGCGATCAACCAGGCCAGCGCCACCTGACCCGGCGTCGCCCCATGGCGGGCCGCCACCGTATCGAGTGCCGCGAGCACGCCGAGTCCCTTCGGGTTCAGGTATTTTTCCACCCGCGAGCCGCGCGCCCGCCCTACCAGATCGGCCTGGGTCCGGTATTTGCCGGTCAGGAAGCCGCTCGCCAGCGAGAAATAGGTGATCACGCCGAGCTCCTCGCGCCGGCACAGATCTTCGAGCGGCCCCTCGTACTCGCCCCGTTCCATCAGGCTGTAGAGCGGCTGCAGGCTCTCGAACCGCGGCAGGCCGGTGCGCGCGCTGACGGCCAGCGCCTCCGCCAGCCTTGGCGCGGTGTAGTTGGAGGCGCCGATCGCGCGCACCTTGCCCTGTTTCAGCAGTTCGGCGAAGGCGGACAGCGTCTCCTCCAACGGCGTTTCCGGATCGTCGCGATGCGCCTGATAGAGATCGATGTGGTCGGTGTTCAGCCGCTTCAGCGAGGCCTCCACCGCCGCCAGGATGTAGCGCCGCGACAGGCCCTTCTGGTCCGGCCCCATCTCGATCCCGCATTTGGTGGAGAGCACCATCTTCTCCCGCCCGCCGCGCGCGGCCAGGTATTCGCCGATGATCGTTTCCGACTCGCCGCCCTTGTTGCCGGTGTGCCAGCGCGAATAGACGTCGGCGGTATCGACGAAGGTGAAGCCCGCGCCGAGAAAACCGTCGAGCAGGCGAAACGACATCGTCCGGTCGGCGGTCCAGCCGAACACGTTGGCGCCGAATGCCAGCGGCGCGAAACTGATCCCCGAACGGCCGAGCCTGCGCTGTTCCATTCCCCGCTCCTGTCCCTGTTCTGCCCCGTTGTCCGGGGCGGCGCTTTACGCCCATGGCGTGAAGGCCGCAAACTGCCCGCCAACAGAGACTGCCCGGCAACAGCGGCAGAAACAAGCGGGAGGAAAGGCGCAATGGAGTTCGGCATCTTCCACGAGTTCCCCGCCCTCGGGGCGGGACGCGACACCGAGGCGATCGCGCACGGCTTCGAACTGATCGACGATGCCGAACGCTGGGGCCTCGACGCGCTGTGGCTGGCCGAGCTGCATTTCGATCCGGACCGCTCGGTGGCCGCCGCGCCGCTCTGTCTCGCCGCCGCCGCCGCCGCGCGCACCGAGCGCCTGCGCATCGGCATCGGCGTGCAGGTGCTGCCGCTCGCCCACCCGCTGCGCCTGGCCGAGGAAGCCGCGACCGTCGATCAGATCAGCCGCGGCCGGCTGATCCTGGGCGTGGGCCGCAGCGGCGTGGCGCGCACCTATGAGGCCTATGGCGTGCCCTATGGCGAAAGCCAGACCCGCTTCGCCGAGGTGCTGGAGATCCTGCAAGCCGCCTGGTCCCACGACGAGGTTTCCCACGCGGGCGCGCATTACCGGTTCGAGAGCGTATCCGTCACGCCGCGCCCGTACCGCCCTGGCGGCCCGCCGATCCGCGTCGCCGCGTCCAGCGCGGACACCTACGCCGCGATCGGCCGGATGGGCTTTCCCCTGTTCGCCGGCGTGCGCCACGAGGGCGTTTCGCATATCGCGCCGCTGATCGCCGCCTACCGCGCCGCCCGGCGGGAGGCCGGGCATCCCGGCCAGGGCCAGGTCTATCTGCGTTTCCCCGCCTATCTGGCCGCCACCGAGGCCAAAGCGCGGGCCGAAGCGGAGGCCAGCCTGATCCACTACTACCGCGCCCAGGGAGCGCTGCTTGCCGATTCCGCCCGCCGCGCCGGCGTTGCCCCGGCCGCCGCCGCCGAACGCGCCCGCCAGGCGCGGGTGCTGAACGAAATGACCTTCGAAGAAGCCAGAAACGGCATCGTGCTGATCGGCACCCCGGACAGTTTCGCCGCCCGGCTCGCGGAAGTGCGCGACGCGCTCGGCCTCGACGGCATCCTGGCCGAGCTCGACACCGGCGGGCGCATTCCGCACGCGCAGGTGCGGACCGCGCTGCGGCTGCTGTGCCAGGAGGTGCGCCCGCGGTTCCAGTAAGCGCGCCGCGTTGCCCACGGCGGGTCCGGCCGGCATACTCGGCGCCAATCAGGAAGGAAACCGCCCATGCACTGGACCGACCGCCGCGAACGCTACCGTGCCGTGCTGGCCGGCGACGCCTGCATCCATCCGGGGTCGGTGTTCGACGCCGTCTCCGCCCGGATCGCCGAGGACCTGGGGTTCGAAGTCGGCATGTTCGCCGGCTCCACCGGATCTTCCTCGGTGCTCGGCGCGCCCGACCTGATCGTGCTGACGCTGACCGAGTTCGCCGCCCAGGCGCTGCGCATCAACCGCGCCGGCAAGCTGCCGCTGATGGTCGATGCCGACCACGGCTACGGCAACGCGCTCAACGTGATGCGCACGGTGCAGGAACTGGAAACCGCCGGGGTGGCGGCGATGACGATCGAGGACACCGCCCTGCCGCGCGGCTTCGCCGAGAGCAAGCCGCGGCTCATTTCGCTCGACGAGGGCGTGGGCAAGCTGCGCGCGGCGGTGGCGGCGCGGGAAGACACGGCGCTCTGCATCCTCGGCCGCACCTCGGCGCCCAGCATCACCGGGATCGACGACGCGATCGCGCGGGCGCGGGCCTATGCGAAGACCGGGATCGACGGGCTGTTCATCGCCGGCGGGTTGACCCGGCCGCAGTTGGACGCGCTCTCGGCGGCGATCGACATCCCGTTGTTGCTGGGCGGCGTGCCGCCCGATCTGCTCGACCGGACCTATCTGGCCAGCCGGCGGGTGCGGATCGCGCTGCAAGGCCACCAGCCCTTCGCCGCCGCCGTGCAAGCGATCCACAACACGCTGAAAGCGTTGCGCGAGGGCACCAAGCCGGCCGAGTTGCAAGGCATCGCCTCCCCCGAACTGATGCGCCGCGTGCTGCGGGAGGCGGACTACGCGGGGTGGACGCGGGATTTCCTCGGCGGCTGATCCCCTGCCCCGGCCCACCGGCGCTACCCGCGCGCCTAGTGTGCCGATCCCAACGCATGTTTCCGTCATCAGCGGCGGGGCCGGCACACTAGCTCATTGTTTTCAGTGGCCTGCTTATCCCTGACGTTTGCTGCGAAGGGCAGCAAACGTCAGGGGCAGGACACTAGGCCATCGCCCCGCGCGCCGCCACCGGCCACAGGCACGCCACCCGCCCGCCGCGCACGCCCACATACCAGTCGTAGCGGTCCACCGTGGGATCGCAGTGGCCGGGCACCAGGCGCAGCTTCTCGCCGAGCTTCGGTGCCGCGGTCTCGCTGCCTGCCTCCAGCTTGCCGTGCTCGTCCGAGGCGCTGACGTAGCGGAGCTCCGGCCGCTGCCAGACCACCGGCAGGCCGCTGTCCACCGCCACCGCCTTGTGGCCGGCATCCAGCACCGCCACGCCGGGGCGCGGCGCGCTCATCACGGTGGCCAGCACGAACAGCGCGTGGCGGAAGGTGGACACCGGCTGGCCCGCCGCATCCAGGTTGCGCGCGTAGTCGGCATCCATGAACGCATAGCTGCCGGCCTGGATCTCGGTGAACACGCCCGAGCCGGCCTCGAACTCGAAGCTCCCGGTGCCGCCGCCGCCGACGATCGGGCAATCGAGGCCCTGCTGGCGCAACTGCTCCACCGTGCGGCGCGCGCCCTCGGCGGCGCCGGCGATCAGCGCCTGGCGTTCGGCCGGCGTGCGCTTGTGCTGCGCGCTGCCATGATAGGCCTGCAGGCCGCCGAAGATCAGGTGCTTCGACGCGGCGATGCGGCGGGCCAGCGCCACCGCGTCCGGCCCCGGCGCCACGCCGCAACGGCCGGCGCCGGTATCGATCTCGACCAGCACCGGCAGGCGCACGCCGGCTGCCTCGGCCGCCGCGGCGATCGCGTCGATCTGCGGCGCGTCGTCGGCGCAGACCGCGACCTTGGCGATGCCCGCGAGCGCGGCGAGGCGCGCGAGCTTGCGCGCGCCCACCACCTCGTTGCTCACCAGGATATCGGGGATGCCGCCCCAGGCCAGCACCTCCGCTTCCGCCACTTTCTGCACGCACTGGCCGATCGCCCCGCGCGCCATCTGCAAGCGGGCGATGACGGGGGATTTATGCGTCTTGGCGTGGGCGCGCAGTTTCGTGCCGGTAGGGGCGAGCAGGGCCGCCATGCGATCCAGATTCGCCTCGAACGCGTCGAGATCGAGGATCAGCGCCGGCGTGTCGATCTCGGCTTCGGGCGCGCCGGGTTCGGCGGGTGGCGGTTGGAGCATGGGGGGTCCCTCCAGGAGCGGCGGTGCGGCGAGGGATCTGTTGTCGCATCCGCCAGGCCCCCCGCCAATGCTCCGCCGCCCGGGCCGCCCCCGAATTCAGAACCGGTAGCCGATACCGGCGCCGATCACCAACGGATCGAGCGCGGTCTTGGCGAGGATCGCGCCATGGTTGAGATGCGCGGTGGTGGTCAGGAAGATCTGCTTCACGTCGAAGTTCGCGAACCAGTGGCCGGAGACGTTGTAGTCGAACCCGACTTGCAGCGCCGGCCCGACGGCGTTCTCCAGGCTGAGATGCGTCACCGCCCCGCCCGCCGCGCTCGAGCCATAGAAGAAGCTCACGTTCAGCCCGGCGCCGACATAGGGGCTGAAGCGGTCGTGCGGGAAGAAGTGGTACTGCACGGTCAGCGTCGGCGGCAGGATCCAGGTGGTGCCGACAGCGACCTTGCCGAGCGCCGTGTTGTTGGCCGTGATCGTGTGCCTGGTGGTGGCGGCAATCAGCTCGAAGGCGATGTGATCGGTCAGGAAGTAGGAGAAATCGACTTCCGGCATCGCCGTGCTGGTGGCGTCCACCGTGCCGCCGATCGCCGTGATCGCGCTCGAATTGTCCTCCGGGATCACGCCGATGGCGCGCACCCGCACCATGAAGGTGCCGGCCTGCTTGCCGACCGGCGCGGTCTGCGCCGCGGCCGGCAGGGTGCCGAGAGCCAGCGGCAGGGCCAGCAGCCCGGCGGCGAGGTGGAGCGGTCTCATGCGTCTTCTCCTTGCTTCCGGCCATGCCGGGACGTGTCGTTCAGGCACCGCGTTCGGTGCGATGCAGCAAGGTGAAAACCAGGACCGGCCGCCGGTCCTTGATATCAATCAAATGTTCTGGATTAGAACCGCTTGCCGCCCGGCCGCGCTTCCGGGCTGCCGCGCTACAGGGCCGCCAGCGCGGCCGCCACGTCGGCGATCACGGCCTCCCAGTCCCCTGCCCGCTTCTGGCGGAACTGCCGCAGGGTCGGGTACCAGAAACTGTCCGCCGTCCCGAGGCCCCAGCGCCAGTCGGTATCGAACCGGTTCAGCAGCCATACCGGGCGGCCCAGCGCGCCGGCCAGATGCACCACCGCCGTGTCCACGCCGATCACCAGATCGAGCGCCGACACCAGCGCCGCGGTATCGGCGAAATCCCCGAGTTCGTCCGCCAGGTCGTGCACGAACTCGGGCGTGCCGGCGGCCGGCCGGGGCTTCTGCAAGGACACGAACGCGACCCCGGGCACGGAAGCCAGCGGCGCCAGCAGCGCCGGCGGTACGGAGCGGCGGCGATCCATCCGCACGCGCGCCGGATTGCCCGCGAACACCAGCCCCACGCGCCGCCCGCCCAGCCCGGCAAGCCGCGTCCGCCAGCGCGCCACCTCCGCCGGATCGGCACGCAGATAGGGCACCGGGCCGGTGAGCGCGGCCGGATCGGTCAGGCCGAGCCGGGCCGGCAGGCTCATCATCGGCACGATGAGGTCGCAGGCCGGCGGTTTCTCGCCGAGCGGCACCACCCGCGTCACGCCGGGCAGTTGCGCGAACAGGCGCAGCAGCGGCGGGTGCGCCTCCAGCACCACGGTGCCGTCGCGCGGCAGCAGCGGCAGGAAGCGGGCGAAATGGATCATATCGCCGATGCCCTGCTCGGCGTGCACCAGCAGGCTGCGCCCGGCGAGCGCCCCGCCCGTCCATGGCGCACCGGGAATGTCCCGCGCCATCGCCGGCTCGGCGCGGAAGCGCCAGTCCCAGTCCGGCCAGCCCTCGGCGTACCGGCCGGCCAGCAGCAGCAGCACGCCGAGGTTGAAATGCGCCGTCGGATCCTCCGGCCGGCGGCGCAGGATGGCGCGATAGAGCGCCTCCGCCTCCTCCAGCCGGCCGAGGTCCTTGAGCACGCCGGCGAGGTTGCCTTCCACCACCGGGTCGCCGGGCATGCGCCGCGCCGCTTCGGCCAGCGCCTCCCGCGCCTCCTCCAGCCGCGCCGCGTCGTGGAGCGCGAGGCCCAGGCTGTTGTGCAGGTCCGGCAGGCGCGCGTTCTGGCGCAGCGCTTCCTGGTAGGCCGCCACCGCCTCCGCGGCGCGGCCCTGATCGCCGAGCGCGTGGCCAAGCGTCTGCCAGGCCTCGGCGGAATTGCGCTTGTGGCGCAGCGCGTCCCGGCAGGCCGCTTCGGCCTCGATCGGGCGGCCCAGCGCCAGCAGCGCGTTGCCGCGATTGGCGTGATACAGAGCCTGCTTGGGTGCGCGGGCGATCGCCGCGTCGATCTCGGCCAGCGCCGCGACGGGATAGCCGGCCTGCAGCGCGACCACGCCGAGCAGGTGGCGCGAATCGGCGTGATCGGGGGCGGCGGCGAGAATCTGGCGATAGCCCTGCTCGGCCTCGGCCAGCCGTCCGGCGGCGTGCAGCCGCTGGGCGCGCAGGAACGCCGCCTCGATCGCCTGGGACCGCTTGCTCATCGCCCGGAGGAGCTAGCAGGAAACCGCGGCAGGGGTAAAATGCGCCCGGCGGCGGTCACGCGGCGCATCGCCGCCCTTGACGGGGGACGGTCAGGTACGCATCTTCCGCCGCCCACGAGGACAAGGCCATGGCGAAGACAAACACCGTTCAGATCAAGCTCGTGTCCAGCGCGGACACCGGGTATTTCTATGTCACGAAAAAGAACGCGCGGACCCAGACGGGGAAGCTCGAACTGAAGAAATACGACCCGGTCGCGCGCAAGCACGTGACCTTCCGCGAAGCCAAGATCAAGTAGCGGTCGCCTCGCGCGCCGCCATTTCCACCCGGTTTCGCCCGTTCCTCTTGGCGAGATAGAGCGCGGCGTCCGCCGCGCCCAGAAGGCTGTCCGCTGAACTGGCGGCCTCGCCGTTCTCGGCGATGCCGATACTGATGGTCAGCGCCGGCCAATCCCCCGGGGCCGGGGTCATGTCCGCCACCGCGGCGCGCAGCCGCTCGGCCGCGGCCTGCGCCTGCTCCGTCACCGAGCCGGGCATGATGACGACGAACTCCTCCCCGCCGTAGCGCGCCAGGGTGTCGAACGCGCGGATGCTGGTCCGCAGCGTGTCGGCCACGGCGCGCAGCGCGCGGTCGCCGGCGGCGTGGCCATAGGCGTCGTTGACCGATTTGAAGAAATCCACGTCGATCAGCATCAAGGCGAGCCGCGGCGCCGGGTTCTGCTCCACCAGGTTGCGCAGGTGGCGCATCAGGTAGCGGCGGTTGTACAGCCCGGTCAGCGGGTCGATCACCGCGAGTTCGATCGCCTGGCCCAGATCGGCGCGCAGCCGGTCCTGATAGAGCTTGCGACGGATCTGGTTGCGCGCCCGTGCCCGCAGTTCGTGCGGATCGAGCGGCAGCAGCAGCCAGTCGTTCGCGCCGAGATCGAAGCCGCGCTGCAGCCGCTCGCGCTCCCCGGTGTCGCCGAGCAGCAGCAGGGGCACGTCGTGCGTGGCGTCGGCCGCGCGCAGGCTGGAGGCGAGCTGAAGCGGGTCCTCCTCGCTGATGCCGAGGCTCAGCACCATCAGGTCGAACGGATGCGCGGCGGACAGGTCGAGCGCCTCGGCCTGGGTGCGCGCGCGAGTGGTCTGGATCCCCTCCTGCGCCAGGGTGGCCTGCACCGTGTCGGCCTCGTCGTCCCAGTCGTCCACCACCAGGGCAAGCGCGCCCGCGATCGACGGCGGCGGCATCCGTTCCTCGGCCAACCCGAGCGCGCGCACCGTTTCGCCGCGCGCACGCCATTCGTCGAGCAGGCGCTTGAGGCGGACCAGGCTGCGCACCCGGCTCATCAAGGTGCCGTATTCCACCGGCTTGCTCAGGAAATCGTCCGCCCCGGCTTCCAGCCCGGCCACCCGCTCGGCGGCGTCGCCGAGCGCGGTCACCATCACCACCGGGATATGCAGGGTGGCCGGGTCCTGCTTGAGCTGGCGGCAGCACTCGAACCCGTCCATGCCGGGCATCATCACATCGAGCAGGATGAGATCGGGCTGCCAGCGGCGGGCCGCCGCCACCGCCTCGAACCCGTCTCGGGCGCTGGCGACCTGGTAGTATTCGGCCGTCAGCTTGGCCTCGAGCAGGCGCGTATTGGCCGGCACGTCATCGACAACAAGGATCCGGGCGGTCATGGAAGGACGGCGGCCTCCGAACGCAAGCGGACGCGCGGTTGCGTTTCTGCTCGGCAACTTAACCTATGCGTGCGCCGGGGGGAAGCAAAGGATTGCCTCGGCGCATCCGGGATGAAGCGCCGTCTGCCCCCGTACGGCAGGCCGCGGGCGGTTCGCCTGGATGAAACCCCGGTCCGGATCAGTCCTCGCCCGGCCCAATCCTAGCCCGGCTCAATCGTCGCGGGGAGCGAGGCCGCCCCAGGCGGCGCCGAGCGCCACACCGACGCTCAGGGCGATCACCCCGGCGGCCAGGACGTTGAGACCGATCCCCATCAGGGCGGCGGGTATCCAGGGCGGGGCCGGGCGCTTTGGCCCCGGAACGGTCTTGCGACGCACGGTCATCCGATGTTTCTCCCCCCGCATTCCAGCACGCGGCCGGCAGGCCGGCAAGAAGTTATGCCGCCTCGTGGGTGACCACGAAATCCACCGGCGGCTCCGGCCCCCCAGCACCTCGCTTAAGCGGACCGCGCCTTCCGCGGCTGCAGCATGGTTCCCATGTGGCCGATCGTCTCCGACTTCAGGAGGCCCAGCGCTCCGGCCACCGTCCACCAGAGGTGGTCGGCCTGTCGGACGATCATGCACTCGGCGCTGATGCCGATGAATGGGCCCTCCATCGAGTGGCCAAGCGCAATGTGGGCGATTTCCTCGGGTAGCCCGACCGCCAAACAGACGTGGGCACCAAACACCGAATGGCGCAGACTAGGAAGGCCCGAGACCGATGGGTCGCGACCCCAGCGGGCCCGATTCTCAGGATCGAACTCGTACGGTTTGCCGACATCATGGCAGAGCCCGCCCGCGATTACGACATCGCGGTTGATGATGACTTCCGGCCTCGTCTCAATGAACTCGTCGGCGATCTTCACGGCGAGATGTGTCACGCCGCGCAGGTGGTCGGACTGCGTGCCGCGGATCAACACAGACTGCCCGGGGTTGCCCTCGGGCGGAAGGTCGCGAATGCGCAAGAAGCTTGAGTGCGACAGCGAGTAGGCCCATGCCTCGACGCACTTGGTCCGGAGATCCACGTCACGGATATCCGCCAACTCCGGCAGGTCTTCTTGGATGCTCCGCCGCAAGTCATCGGTCACAGGGCGCTGCCGGCGTAGATAGTTTAGTTGCATAGCGTGACTCCACTTGATCAGGCGTTGATGGGAACCGCAACGGGCTCGCCCGCGGGCTGCAGGGGCCTCCGGACCATGAACCCGCAAATGCCGCTGCCTACCACCAGCAGCGCTCCGGCCAGGACGAAGCTGAGAGCGTAGGAGTGGGTCTCGGCGATGATGAGGCCGGTCAGAATCGGGGCGAGGAAGCCGAAGCCGTTGCCGCCAAGAACCAGCAGTGAGTTGACCCGCCCAGCGGAGTCGCGGTCGTGGATCAGGTCCGCCGTCAGGGCATAGTTTACGGTGTTTGCCGACTGCGCGAACGTGATGGCCCCGATTACCACCACTTCCATCAGGACGAGGCTATGGATGAAGGGAACCAGCAGCACGCAGGACGCCAGGAGCATGAGCACGATCACCACGCCGCGCCGCACGCCGGTGGACAGATCGCGGCCGCGCATCAGGCGGTCGCTAAGGATGCCGAATCCGACCGAGCCGATGGTCGCCACGAGGTAGGGCAGCATACCGAGCCAGCCGGCCTCGAAAAGACGGACGTGGCGGACGGTCATCAGGTAGGTCGGCAGCCATGTAAGGAAGAGGTAGAGCGAATAGACTTGGCAGCCCTGGGTCAGCAGCAGCCCCCACATGGTGGGCTGGGCCAGCAGGCGCGGTAGGCTCATAGGATGTACCGGGCCAACCCGGTCCGGCTCCCGCTCAGTCAGCACCCGTTCGCGCTCCGCCTCACCAAGCCAGGACGCGCGCTCGGGTGCCCGATAAATGGCGAACCAGATCAGGGTCCAGACTAAGGTGAGCGCCCCGAGGAGGAGGAAGGAAAGGCGCCAGCTGAAGGCCGCGATGAGGGCCGCCGCCACCAGCATTCCGACCGCCGGGCCGAGGGTGCCGCCAGCATTGAACACCGCCGAGAACACCCCGCGCTCCTTGCGGGGTGCCCATTCGCGCACGATGCGGGTGCCGACCGGGTAGCTCGCGGACTCCCCGACACCGAGCACTAGGCGTGCGCCGATCAGGGTCGAGAAGCTGCCGACCAAGCCCGTCAGCGCTGAACCAAGCGCCCAGATCACCATGCTTGCAGTCGAAACGGCCCGGGATCCAAAGCGGTCGACCAGCACCCCCATTACGACGAGCAGCGGGATGTAGCTGTAAAAGAAGCATGAAAAAACCACGCCCATGGCGGCCGGACCAAGGTGGAATTCACGGGCTATGTCCGGCCCTGCGACCGACACGTTCACGCGGTCCAGGTAGTTCACCGTGTTCATGACGAGCAGCATGAACGGGATCAGCCAGCGTCTGTTGTTCGCCATCTTGGACTTCTTCCTTGTTAGCTAATAAAGAGGCCCGCTTTGTCGGCCCCGAGTCGGTAAAGAGGCTTCTATCAGCGAATGGAGGGTCGGCGGCATCAGGGACTCGAGGTGATGCGTCTTCACAATCCCCTCTTGCGTCCCAACCGTTCTCTCTTTGCCCTGATTTGCAGGCAACTCCCGCCTCATCTCGTCTGCGTCGACATTCCCTTGATGACCGGTCATTCCGCCCTCTGGCAGCCACGTTATGCGCGATCTGACGGATCTTGCAAGAAGGAGCGTGCCAGGAGGCCCCTCGCGGCCAGCGGCGTCAGTCGGTGATTGCGGTGTGACCGGAGATCCGGCCGCATGGGGCGGCACCTGAACGAAGCCCCCTGCCGACAGTCTGCGTGGCCAGCGATTGCTGGCGCCCCTCAACATCGAGCCGGGGGCAACGGGCGAAGCATCGCGATGGCATCGAGTATCTGCTGGAACAACGCATGGGGCACGATCAACTCGGCCATCTGACAACTGATCTACCTTCCGTGCCGGAGGAGCCAGGCTCCCGACAGATCGGCCAATGCGTCGAGGTTGGATTTGCTTGTCAGCCACCCCGTCTCGAACCGGCCCATCTGGGTGGTCGAGGTAGCGACCCGCGATAAAAGCCGGGGCTACTCCTTCCCCGCGCGCAGCCCGCCCCTGGCCTGGCAGCGCGGTCTGCGGCAGTGTGCTGCGGCCTGCCAAACGAGGAAACGCCCGATGATCACAAAATTCGTGACCGTCTATCCGGGCCATGTCGATCTGCCCGACATGGGCCAGGACGCCACCCCGGCCAACGAACGCCGCTTCAGCCCCGACCATCTTGCCTCCGTCTTCGCGAAGACCGAGGCGGTGGCGAAACAGCTCGACCGCTGGGGCTGGGACACGCTCTGGCTCGCCGAGCATCATTTCCAGCACGAGGGCTACGAGGTCCTGCCCAACATCCTGCTGGTGGCGGTGCACCTCGCGCACGTGACGCAGCGCCTGAAGACCGGCTGCGGCTTCAACATCGCGCCGATGTGGCACCCGTTGCGGCTGGCGGAGGACTACGCGGCGGCGGACATCCTGACCAAGGGCCGCACCATCTTCGGCGTCGGCCGCGGCTACCACACCCGCGAGGTGGAGACGTTCGGCGCGCCGATGCAGGACCAGAACGCCAATCGCGAACTGTTCGAGGAACAGGTCGAGATCATCTTCAAGGCGTTCGATAACGACCGCTTCTCCCACCGCGGCGCCCATTACACGCTGCCGCCGGAAGTCCCCTATCGCGGCTACACGCTGACGGACCTCACCCTGGTGCCGCGCCCGCCGCGTCGCCCGGTGGAGTGCTGGCAGCCGATCGTCAGCGCCAATCCGCGCGGGCTCGATTTCATGGTCCGGCACGGCATCCGGGGCATGGTGGGCGGCGGGGCGGCGACCATGGCGGAGGGCC
>JAJZVS010000047.1 GCA_021845555.1 Pseudomonadota bacterium | reverse complement strand
CTCAGCGGCGTGATGCCGCCGATCCGCGCAGTGGCGCCGAATGCCGTGCGCGCGCCGTCGAAGCTGACACCGGCGACCAGGCGGTTGCCGAAGCCGAACCGGGGCGCGCTGTCGGTGAGCTGCGCCGAGCCGCCGTAGCCGTTGGTATTGGTGGTTTGCTGGTCGAGTTCGGAATAGCGCCCGTCGGAGCGGAAGTTCGGGATCGTCACGCCGCCGAAGGTCGTGCTCGGCACGCCGGGCGCGCTGCACAGATCGGGGGCGCCGGCGAAGCACGGGGTATCGTTGGGGGCGTTGCCGTTCGCCACCACCTCGCGGAAATAGTCGTAATAGGCGATCGCCCGCAACGAACGGTGTGCGCTCAGACGGTCCGCGAAGGTGAAGGCCAGCTTCGCGTAACGATGGCCGATGTAGTTCGGCGCCGTGTATTGCGCGGCGGGATCGAGCGCCAGCAGCTGCACCGGTACGGTGCCCGGCCCGTTCAACGCCGCGTTGGCCAGCGTGATGCTGGCGTGCAGGCTCGCCTGCGGGCCGCGCCAGCCAAGATCGCCATACAGGTTCTGGATGTCCGAACTCTGGTCGTTGCGCCAGCCGGCCTCATGGCGCTCGCTGGCCGCGACATAGGCAGCGGTGTTGCCGGCGCGTCGCGCGTATTGCAGGTCCGCCTCGACGCGTCCGAACGAGCCGCCCGCCACCTCCGCCTCCCCGCCGAAGGCGGTGAACCCGTCTTTCAGCCGCACCTCCACCCCGCCACCCAGGGCATTGAGGCCGAACGCCGGATTGGCGTCCTGGATGGCGAGGGAGCGGATCGCGATTTCCGGCAGCAGATCCCAGTTCACCGTGTCGCCGAACGGCTGGTTGAAGCGCACCCCATCGACATAGACCGCGAGACCCTGCGGCGTGCCTTGCAGCGGGGAAATCTCGAACCCGTGATAGAACAGGCTCGGCTGGAACGGATTGGCGGCGGCGCTGGAGAGCGTGACGCCTGCCGCGCGCTGACCGAGCGCGCCCAGCACGTCCGGCGTGCCGCTGGCCGTGAGCGCGGCGCGGCCGAAGTTCTGCACGGGGGCCGGCACCGTGGCGCGATCGATCCCGGAGGGCGCGGACGGCGCAGTGGAAACCTCGATCGCCGGGGCGGCGGGGGTGTTCGCCGCGGCATCCTGCCCCCAGGCCCGCAGGCCGCCGAGGCCGGGCAGCACGCCCGCGGCAAGCGCCGTCACGCGCCACCAGCGCCACCGTGCCGTACCTTTCGCGCGGCTCCCGCTATCCAGGGCGACGCCGTGCCGCTACGCGGCGGCGAACACCGCGCGCGCGTTGTCGCGGAAGATCATGCGCTTCTGCGCTTCGGTCATCCGGAACGGCAGCGCGTGGCTGGGATCGTCGTAGTCCCAGTGCGGGTAGTCGGTGGCGAACAGGATGCGGTCCCAGCCGATCCATTCGATCGCCTCGGCCAGGTGCTGGCGCGGTTCGGGTTCCTCGACCGGCTGGGTGGTGAACCAGACGTTGGTGCGCATGTATTCCGACGGCTTGCGCTTCACCTGCGGCAGTTCGGCGCGGAGCTTTTCCCATTGCCGGTCCATCCGCCAGGCGAAGGCGGCGGCCCAGGCGAAGCCGCCCTCGATCAGCACGACTTTCAGGCCCGGCCAGCGTTCGAACACGCCTTCCAGGATCAGGCTCGCCAGCACGGCCTGCTGCGCCTGGGCGTGGCCCACCATTTCCTCGATGTAGTAGGAGCCCCAGCCGGCCCCGGTGATCGGCCAGCCGCCGTAGCCGAAGGCATGGATGCCGATCGGCAGGCCGGCGGCGGCGGCGGCTTCGTAGATCGGCCAGTAGCGGCGCTGGCCGAGCGGCTCGGCGGTGCGCGTCAGCAGCAGCACCTGGGCGAAGTTGGCGTCGCCGGCGCGCAGTGCGATCTCCTTGGCCGAGGCGGGCCCGTCCTCATACGGCACCACGACCGAGCCGCGCAGGCGCTTGTCCTTCGAGGTCCACTCGGCGATCTGCCACTCGTTGGTGGCGTGGGTGAGGGCGGCCGACAGATCGGGGTTCATCGCCCCTTGGCCGGAGGTGAGCGGGTTGAGCAGCCCGAACTCGGTATTGTTCGGGTCGAGCAGCTGGGCGGCCATGAAGGCGAGGTCGCTGCCCGGCATGTCCCCCGGTGGCCAGGCGTCGCGCCGGCAGGCCTGCGGCTGCGCCTTCGGGTAGGCGGGACCTTTCTGCCAGGGTTGGCGGTAGATCACGCCGAAGGTTTCCACATGCTCCCGCCAGCGTTGCGAGAGATACGGGTACAGCGACTTGCTGACCCCGCCGATACCGGCGCCGGCCGGGCGCGGGTGGATGTCGCAATCGGCGATGGCGAGGCGGGTGGAACTGGCCGGCGCAACGCCGGGCGTCGGCAGGACATCGACGGTCATGGCACGGTCTCCCTCAGCCGAGGATACGTCTTCAGTGGATTTTCCACCATGATCTTCCGCGCGAGCGCGGGGGCCAGCCCGTCCGGCAGCGGGGCCGCGCCGTCGAACTGCCAGTGCGGGTAGTCGGTGGAAAAGAGCAGCATCTCGTCCGAGCCGAGATGGTCCATCAACCGCGTGACCTGCGCGGAATCGGGCGGGCCGTCGAACGGTTGCAGGGTCAGGCGCACCCGCTCGCGCACCAGCGTGGTGGGCGGGTCGGACACCCAGGGGATTTCGCTGCGCAGCCCCTTCCAGAACTTGGTCAGCCGCCAGAGATGGGCGGGCAGCCAGGTCACGCCGGATTCCAGCAGCACCACGGTCAGGTCCGGGAACTTCGCGAACACGCCTTCCGCGACCAGCGAGGTCAGCGCGGAGGCGAAGGCGGCGGCCTGGCTGATGTAGTCTTCGGTGAAACTGGCGGCCCAGCCGACCGGCGTGGTCGGGTGGCGGTAGGTGCTGCCGGCGTGGATGCCGATCGGCAGGCGGTGGCGTTCGGCGGCGGCGTAGATCGGCCAGTTCTGCCGCCGCCCGGCGGGAACTTCCCCGCCCACCAGCAGCAGCACCTGCACGAAGCGCGGATCGGGCGCGCGGCGGCCGATTTCCTCCACCGCCAGTTCCGCATTCAGCATCGGCACGACGATCGACGCGCGGAAAGCGGGGTTCTTGTCCAGGAATTCCGCGGCGATCCAGTCGTTGGTGGCGCGGCAGAACGCCGCGGCGAGGTCGTCGCTGAACAGCACCTGCGCGCCGTAAAGGCAGTTCAGGATCGCGGTGCCGGTGCCGAACGGGGCGAGCGCCTCGGCGTGCAGGCGCTCGGCGGTGCTGGCGCCCTTGCCGCGGGCGTCGCGCCAGTCGGCGCGGACGGTGAGCGGCGCGTTGGCGGGGTACGAGATCGGCACCAGCTCATCGAGACCGCGGCGGGTCACGGTCTCCCGCCACATCGGGTCGAGATAGGGCGTCAGCGCGGCGAGGCCCGGCACGGTGGGGTGCAGGTCGCAATCGATCGCTCCGGCAGGAAGACGGGACGGCATGGCGACTGGCATGGGCGGCGCGGACCTTGGCGGGCGTTTCCGCGCCATTCGTCGCATGCGTGTCGAGGCGCGGCAAGCGCGCCGGATCGGGGCTTGATCCAGATCAAGGACAGGACACCGCCGACCGTGCCCGGTGCGGCATTTCAATCCCCCCGCCCGGAGCCGAAATGGCCCTCGCAACTGGAGTCGCAAGATGCCCCATGACAGCGGTACTACCGTTCGCAGCTTTACCGGCGCGAACGGTGCGACCGAGACGTTCCTGTGCCTCCAGGCGGCGCCGGTCGGCGGGTTCCATGACCAGCTGCGCGACCTGACCGCGCGCTATGCCGCGACCCAGGAGGAGCGCGGCCTCGATCCGTCCGGCGCGGTGTTCCGCCGCGTGTTCGTGAGCGACGCGCTCAACCAGGCGGACACGGTGGCGGCGAGTGCGCTGGCGCGCGGTCCGGCGGGGGCGCCCGTTGCCGTCTCTATCGTGCAGCAGGCGCCGCTGTCGGTGCCGGGAACCAAGCTCGGCCTGCTCGCCTACCATGTGGACGGCGCGGCCCCCGAGGCGCGGCGGCAGTTGTCGCCGCATCACATCCTGATCGAACGCAACGGACTCGGCCATCTCTGGAGCACGCGGCTCTGCGCCCATGCCGACGGCGGCACGGTCTCGGCCGCGGCGCAGACGGAGCAGGTGTTCGCCGATCTGCTGGACGCGCTGGAAGGCCAGGGCGGGCGGCTCGACGCGCAATGCGTGCGCACCTGGCTGTATATGAAGGACGTCGATGTCTTCTATGCCGACATGGTGAAGCGGCGCGGCGAGATCTTCGCCCGCCACGGCCTGACCGCCGACACGCATTACATCGCCAGCACCGGGATCGAGGGTGCCTGCGCGCATCGCTGCGACGTGGTGGCGATGGACGCCTATTCCGTGCTCGGCCTGCGGTCCGAGCAGGTGCGCTACCTGAACGATTTCGACCGGCTCTGCGCCACCAAGGACTACCAGGTGACGTTCGAGCGGGCGACCCGGGTGGGCTTCGCCGATCGCGCGCATATGTTCATCTCCGGCACCGCCAGCATCGATCGCTTCGGCCAGGTGGTGCACAAGGGCGACGTGCTGCGCCAGCTCGATCGCGCGCTGGAGAACGTGGGCGCGCTGCTCGCCGATGGCGGCGGGCGGTTGCAGGATATGATGCACCTGCTGGTGTACCTGCGCGATCCGGCGGACGCGGCGGTGGTGGAGCGGCGGGTGGCGGCGGCGCTGCCCGGCGTGCCGCGGCTCATGGTGCAGGGCGCGGTCTGCCGGCCGGACTGGCTGGTGGAGGTGGAGGGGATCGCCGCGGTGGGGCAGGACGCCCCGGCGCTGCCGTCGTTCTGAACCGCGCGGGAGGCGCCGGGGGAGGGGCGATCGTTTCAGCCGGCCATCATGTGGCCGGCGGCGGCGAAGTAGCCGTCCACCGCGTCGCGCATCGCCAGCGCGACCTTGGCGCGATGGGCCGGGCGGCGCAGCGCGGCCTCGTCGGCCGGGTTGGACATGAATCCCATCTCCACCAGCACGCTGGGGATTTCCGCCGATTGCAGCACCACGAAGCCGGCGTGGCGTTCGGGGTTGGTGAGCATCGGCACCTCGGTCCCGAGGCTGTGCACCAGGCGGCCGGCAAGATGGGCGGAATCGACCCGCGTTTCCCGCCGCATCAGGCTGGCCAGGATGCGCGCCACCTGCGGCGCGGCACCGTGCCAGGCGCGGCCGGCGAAACGGTCGGCGGCGTTCTCGCTGGCGGCGATCCGCGCGGTCTGCGCGTCCGACGCGTGCGCGGCGAAGGTATAGACGCTGGCGCCGCGCACCGCGCGATCGTGGCTGAGCGCGTCGGCGTGCATCGAGACGAACAGCGACGCGCCGTGTTCCTGCGCGATCGCCACCCGTTGTTCGAGCGGGATGAACACGTCGCGCGCGCGCGTCATCGCCACCCGGTAGCGCCCGGTTGCTTCCAGCAGGCGGCGCAGTTCGTAGGCGGCTTCCAGCGCGATCAATTTCTCGTAGGTGCCGGAGACGCCGATCGCCCCGGGATCGCGCCCGCCGTGGCCGGGATCGAGCATTACCAGCGGCAGCGGCTGCCGGCGCGCCGAACGGGGGCCTTCGTCGGGCGGATACCAGAGCGGCCGGCGCCCATTTCCCGGGTACCTGGGCGCTGGATGGGTCGCCGCGACGGCGGCCGCCGCGCCCGGCAGCAGGAACGTGCCGAACACGCCGGCACCGGTGCCAAGCTGGCGGAGCAGCAGGCGGCGGGCAAGGACAGGGGACGCAGCCATGCCGCCGACCTAACACAAAGCTTTGGCTACGGCACCTTAAAGATTGATGAGAAACAGGTCTTGGCAAAAGCTCAGGCAGGGGAGGGCAGCGGCGGGGCGGAGGTGGGCAGCGCCGGCAGCACCGCCTCGATCAGCCGGCGCGTCTGGGCCAGCATCTCCGCCTCCCCGCTTGCCACCGGGCGGAGGATGAATTTGGACACGCCGGCGCCGACATAGGCCGCGATCCGCGCCAGGATGTCCGCCGCGTCGCCGATCGCGAAATACCCGGCCGGGTCCCGTCCGGTGCGGGTGCGATAGGCGGCATAGGCCGGGGCGAGCACGGGATCGTCGGCCTTGCCGAAGCGGAACGGGATGCCGGCGCCGTAGTGATCCTCCTCGATCGTCCGCCCCGCTTCGGCCAGCGCGGCGCGGATCGCGGCGATCGCGGCGCCGGCCTGCTCGGGGGTTTCCGCCCCCGCCTGCCAGCCGGTGCCGAAGCGCGCGGTGCGGCGGATCGCCCCCGGCGAGGACCCGCCGATCCACATCGGCAGCTCCGCCTGCACCGGACGGGGCAGGATCTGCGCGCCGGCCAGGCGGACATGCTTGCCGGCGAAATCGACCGGCGCGCCGGTCCAGAGCAGGCGCAGCGCCGCCAGCGCCTCGTCGGTCCGCGCGCCGCGGGTTTTCGTGTCGATCCCGAGCGCCGTCCATTCCGGCCCGAGCGGGCTGCCGATGCCGAAGCCGGGCAGCAGCCGCCCTTCGGACAGTACGTCGATGCTGGCGCATTGCTTGGCCACCGGCACCGGATCGCGCAAGGCGAGCGACAGCACGTTCACCCCGAGCTTCATCCGCCGCGTCCGTCCGGCCAC
This sequence comes from Pseudomonadota bacterium, assembly GCA_021845555.1. GTDB lineage: Bacteria > Pseudomonadota > Alphaproteobacteria > Acetobacterales > Acetobacteraceae > JAJZVS01. Next base: position 7,558 of record JAJZVS010000047.1, on the reverse strand, counting down.
GGCGGCGAGCGTGCTGAGGCTCTCCAGGATCGGCGCGCGGCTGATCAGCCGGTCGGTCTGCCAGAAGGAATCCACCCCGCCGGCCTCGCACAGGTCGATCCAGCGCCAGAAACCGGCCGCGGTCTCGAACGGGAATTCCGCCAGCCCGATGCCCGCCGCGATCCTGCGTGCCATGTGTCGCCTCCGTGCCGGGCGCGCAGGCTATACGCCCGGCGGGCCGGCGGCGAGGGCTTGACCCGCCGGCCCGCCGCGGCTTGCTGGGCGGATGGAGCAGGACACGATCTTCGCCATGGCCTCCGGCGCCGGGCGCGCCGCCGTCGCGGTGCTGCGCCTGTCCGGGCCGGGCGCCGGGGAGGTGCTGGCCGGCCTCTGCCGCCCGCCGCCGCCGCGCCGTGCCGCGCTGCGGGCGCTGCGCGACGCCGATGGCGCGGTGCTGGATCGCGCGCTGGTGCTGTGGCTACCCGGCCCCGCCAGCTACACCGGGGAGGACAGCGCCGAACTCCATCTGCACGGCGGGCGCGCGGTGATCGCCGCGGTGGCGGCGGCGTTGGTCGCCCGCGGCGCCCGCCCGGCCGAACCGGGCGAATTCACCCGCCGCGCCTTCCTCAACGGCCGGATGGACCTGATCGAGGCCGAGGCGGTGGCCGATCTGGTCGATGCGGAGACCGAGGCGCAGCGCCGCCAGGCCCTGCGCCAGCTGGAAGGCGCGCTCGGTGCGCTGTATCGCGGCTGGGCCGAGCGGCTGCTGGTGCTGATGGCGCAGGAGGAAGCGCTGATCGACTTCCCCGACGAGGATTTGCCGCCGGAGGTCGCCGAAGCCGCGTGCGCCGAACTGGCCGCGCTGCGTGGGGCGATCGCGGCGCATCTGAACGACGCCCATCGCGGCGAGCGGCTGCGCGAGGGGCTGGTGTTCGCGATCACCGGCCCGCCCAATGTGGGAAAGTCGTCCCTGCTGAACGCGCTGGCGGAGCGGGATGTGGCGATCGTCTCCCCCACCCCCGGCACCACCCGCGACGCGCTGGAGACCCGCGTGGTGCTGGGCGGCGTGCCGGTCACGCTGGTCGATACCGCCGGACTGCGCGCGGCGGCCGACCCGATCGAGGCCGAGGGCGTGCGCCGCGCCCGCGCCCATGCCGCCGCCGCCGATCTGGTGATCGCGGTGGGGGAGGCCGGCGCCGCGCCGGGCGATGTCCCGCCGGATGCCCTGCGGGTGGCGAACAAGATCGATCTCGGCGGCGCGGTGCCGGCGGGCGCGCTGGGCGTGAGTGCGGCAACCGGCGCGGGGCTGGCGGCGCTGCGGGCGCGGCTGGCGGCGGAGGCGGCGCGGCTGACCGACCGCTCCGGCCCGCCGCCGCTGACCCGCGCGCGCCACCGCGCGGCGCTGGAAACCGCGAGCGCCTGCCTGGCCGGCGCGGCGGCGGCGGCGTTGCCCGAGTTGCGCGCGGAGGATCTGCGCGGGGCGCTGCGCGCGCTCGGGCGGATCACCGGGGAGGTGGGGGTGGAGGACGTGCTGGATCGGATCTTCGCCCAGTTCTGCATCGGCAAGTAGCGGTTCAGCCTTCCTCCGCCCGGTGGATGTCGTGCACCACGATTCCGGCCGGAACGCTCGCCACCTTCACCCAGTCCTTGTGCTTCAGCGTGGCGTTGGTATCGGCGAGCCCGGCCTGCCAGTGCTCGCGCATCGAGGCGGCGGAGAACTCGTAGTCCTTGGCCTGGCCCTCGTACGCGGCCTGCTCGTAGATCAGGTGCAGCAGCGTCACTTCCGGCAGGTTTTCGCAGCTCGCCTTCAGCGCCTTTTCCTCCGCGCTCAGGCGCTCCTCGGGGATTTTCCCCAGCAGGGAGCGGATCAGGCGGCGCTGGCGGAAGCGTTCCTTGAACGTGTCGGTACCGAGGCGGGTGCGGGACGAGTAGCGGATGTCCTTTTCGCGCGACAGCACGTCCATCATGTCGCGCGGCAGCCGGCCGCGGGAGGAGAACAGATCGACCTGGAACGCCAGCATGCGTGCCGCGGCGCCGGCGTGATCGAGCACATGCTGCAACGGGGTGTTGGAAACGAGCCCGCCGTCCCAGTAGCATTCGTGATCGATACGCACCATCGGCAGCGCCGGCGGCAGCGCGCCGCTGGCCATCACGTGCTCTACCGCGAGCGTGGTGTCCGTGGTGTCGAAATAGCGGAAATTGCCGCTGGTCACGGCCACCGCGCCGGCGGCGTAGCGCACCGCGCCGGCATTCAGGCGGTCGAAATCGACCAGCTTTCGCAACGTCTCGCGCAGCGGCGTGGTGTCGTACAGGCTGGTGGCGTTCTTCGCGCCGCGCGGGCTCAACCACGGGCTCGGCACGTTGGGGGTGAAGAACCCGGGTTGGCCGAACATCATCGCCTGCAGGGCGGCGAAGGTGTTGACCGCCCGGCGCGGCTCGTCACCCTCCACCGGGCCGAGGAAGGACGGCCAGGACCAGGCGCCCATGGGGTGCGCCGTGATGGTGTCCCAGAACGCGCGCAGCCGGTCGATCCGCTGTTCCGGCGCGTTGCCGGCGATGATCGCGCCGTTGATCGCGCCGATCGAGACGCCGGCAACGAAATCGGGTTCGATCCCGGCTTCGTGCAAGGCCTGGTACACGCCGGCTTGATAGGCGCCGAGCGCGCCGCCGCCTTGCAGCACCAGCGCGATCTGGTTGCATCCGGGCGGGCGCCGGTGGGCCGGCGCCGGGCTGTCCGCCGCGGTCCGCAGGGTCGGGGAACCCGTGGCCGTCTGCTCCGTCTTGGGTAACGCTTCGCTGTCCATGACCGCCTCCATCGCCGCGGCGTGATGCCACCAAATCGCCCCGTCCGACATGACAATACGGCAACGCAGCATGATTTTACATGCGCGGCCCGATGCCGCACCCCAGTATATGGGATCAGACACAGCGCAAAGGAACCGCCGATGACGCGTGACGAGATCCTGGCCGCATCCTCGATGCCGCTCGCCAGCCCCAGCTACCCGAAAGGGCCCTACCGTTTCATCGACCGCGAATACCTGCTGATCCACTACGAATCCGATCCTGACGCGATCCGCGCCATGCTGCCCGAACCGCTTGAGCCGGACGGCAACCATGCGATCTTCGAGTGGATGAAGATGCCCGACAGCGCCGGCTTCGGCGCCTACCAGGAATGCGGCATCAACATCGCGGCCAAGTGGAACGGCACGCCCTGCAACTACTCAGCGATGATGTTCCTCGACGATGAAAGCCCCACCACCGGCGGGCGCGAAATCTGGGGCTTCCCGAAAAAAATCGGCAACCCCGAGCTGTGCGTGGTGCACGACACGCTGACCGGGACGCTGGCGTATGACGAACAGCAAGTCGCGCTGGGGACGATGGCGTATAAATACACCTCGCTCGCGCAGGACCATGGCGAGACGCTGGCGGCGATGGGGAAGCTCAACGTCAACTTGAAATTCATCCCCGACGTGGACGGCGGGCCGAAGATAGCCCAGCTGGTCGGCTATCATCTGGCCGATGTCACGCTGAAAGGCGCCTGGGCGGGACCCGCGCGGCTGCATCTGGTGCCGCATGTCAACTGCCGGGTGGCCGATCTGCCGGTGCGCAAGATTCTGTTCGGCCGCCACATCATCGCCGACCTGACATTGCCCTACGGCCAGGTCCTGCACGATTATCTCGCCTGAACCCCCCACATAACGGAGCATTCGCGCATGAGTCTCAAAGGCAAAGTCGCCCTCGTCACCGGTTCGACCAGCGGCATCGGCCTCGGCATCGCCCGCGCGCTGGCGGCGCAGGGCGCCGATCTGATGCTGAACGGCTTCGGCGACGCCGCCGCGATCGAAAAACTGCGCGCGGGCCTTGCCGCCGAGTTCGCCAACCGCGTGCTCTACAGCGGCGCTGACATGTCCAAGCCCGAGCAGATCGCCGCGATGGTGGCGGAGGCCGAGGCGAAGCTCGGCGCGGTCGATATCCTGGTGAACAATGCCGGCATCCAGTTCGTCGCCGATATCGTCGACTTCCCCACCGCGAAGTGGGACCAGATCATCGCCATCAACCTGTCGGCGGTGTTCCACGGCACCAAGGCGGCGCTGCCGGGGATGAAGAAGCGAGGCTGGGGGCGGATCATCAACATCGCCTCGGCGCACGGGCTGGTCGCCAGCCCGCAGAAGGCCGCCTATGTCGCGGCCAAGCACGGCGTGGTGGGGCTGACCAAGGTGGCGGCGATCGAGGTCGCCAACGCCGGCATCACGGTGAACGCGATCTGCCCCGGTTGGGTGCTGACGCCGCTGGTGGAAAAGCAGATCGCCGACAAGGCGAAGCAGGAAGGCCGCTCGGTCGATCAGGTGAAGGCGGATTTCCTGTCCGAGAAGCAGGCGATGACCCGCTTCTCCACGCCCGAGGAGATCGGCGGGCTGGCGGTGTTCCTGTGCTCCGACTCGGCGCAAACCATCACCGGGACGCCGCTGTCGATCGACGGCGGCTGGGTGGCGCAGTAGGCGGGAGGCTCGGGCCCGGGCCCCCTGGCGCCGCAGCGGCGCGCGGGGGGCCGCTTCCGGCGCGCCTTGGTCGCGATGTGGTCGCCGCGCCGCTTGCGCGGCTGGCAGGCGGCACCACAACCCACTGAAAAGATTGGCGGACCCGACACGATTCGAACGTGCGACCTTCGCCTTCGGAGGGCGATTGCATAGGTTTGTCGGGCTTGTTGCTAGTTTGCGAAGCCACGAAAAACAGACGCTATACAGCCGGATTCTCCCTTGTGACGTTCGCCTATGTTTGCTACGATTTGCGTCGGGCTGCTAGCTATGTGCTAGCTAGCCCCGCCTAGCTAGCAAACCGGGAGCGAATCAGATGGGCGAACGAAAGCGGATCGGGTTGCGCGACGTACGCGCCCTGCAACCGGGGCAGACAGTCTGGGATGCGGCGGTGCCCGGCTTCGGCGCGCGGCGCCAGAAGGGCGAGGCGGTGGCCTATGTTCTGTTCTACCGTACCGCCGAGGGGCGGCAGCGGTGGCAGACCATCGGCCGGCATGGGGCGCCCTGGACGCCCGAGCAGGCGCGCGAGGAAGCCCGCCGTATCCTGGGCGGCGTTGCGAAGGGAACCGACCCGGCGGCCGATAAGCAGGCGAAGCGCAAGGCCGCCACGGTGGCGGAGTTGTGCGACGACTATCTGGCCGACGCCGAGGCCGGGCGGCTGCTGACCCGCAGGCGGGAGGCCAAGCGCGCCAGCACCCTGCTGTCCGATCGCGGCCGGATCGAGCGGCACATCAAGCCGACCCTTGGCCGGCTGGCGGTGGCGGCGGCCCGCCGCGAGGATGTCGAACGCCTGATGCACGCGATCGCCGGGGGCGAGACTGCGGCCCGGACGAAGACGGGCAAGCCTCGCGGGGTCTCCCACGTGCGCGGCGGACGTGGCGTTGCCACCCGGACCGTTGGGCTGCTCGGCGCGATCTTCACCTATGCCGTCGCCAAGCGGCTGCGGCCCGACAATCCGGTGCGGGGCGTGGTGCGCTTCGCCGACCAAAAACGCGAGCGGCGGCTGTCCGATGACGAATACGCCGCGCTCGGGGGCGCGCTGCGGCAGGCGGAGGGGGCGATCTGGCCGCCCGCGGTAGCCTGCCTGCGGTTCCTCGCCTTGACCGGCTGGCGCAGCGGCGAGGCGCTGGGGTTGCGCTGGGGCGATGTGGACCTGGCACGCCGCACCGCGACTCTGGCCGATACCAAGACCGGCCGCTCCATGCGCCCGCTGTCGCACGCTGCCTGCGACCTGCTACGCGCCCTGCCGCGCATCGGTGACGGCGCGCTGGTGTTTCCCGCCAGCCGGGGCGATGGGCGCATGACCGGCTTCCCTCGGCTGTTCGCCCGCATCGCCATGCTGGGTGGCCTGCCGGCGGACGTGACGCCGCACGTGCTGCGCCACAGTTTCGCCAGCCTTGCCGCCGATCTGGGCTATTCGGAGCCGACCATCGGCGCGCTGATCGGACACAAGGGGGCGTCGATCACGTCGCGCTACGTCCATTCCGCTGATGCGGTGCTGCTGGCGGCAGCGGACGCGGTGGCACGGCGGACCGCAGACCTGCTGGGCGACGCCGCGCCGGCGGTAGAGGTCGTGCCGCTACGAGCCGTAGGATGATCCTGCTCCCGGTGATCGAGCCCGAGCCGCAGGCGAACGAGGCGACGCGCGCCTACATTGCAGCCGCGACCAACGCGATGCTATTCCTATTGCGGACAGTGCAGCGCAGGTGCTAACAAACGACGTTCGCTGCGTTTCGCGCCTAGCGCCCGATTCGAGCGAAGCCGACCGGCCAGGCATGCCGGAATGTGAACCCCGTATCCTGCATCTCCGAACATGGGAGGTGCGTGAGGGTCCCAGCATGCCACAAGATCCAGCCCTGAGTCCTGATGCCCTCTTGCGCCGTGCGGAGCTCGCCGCGGCGCTGACGGCGTACGGCTTCCCGACCGCGCCCGCAACGCTCGCTACCATGGCAACGCGCGGCGGCGGGCCGCCCTTCCGGCTTTTTGGCCGCATCCCGCTCTATCGTTGGGGTGACGCCCTCACCTGGGCGGAAGGGCGCCTATCGGCACCTCGTCGCAGTACCGCCGAAGCCGACCACCGCTCGGCCTCATAACGAAACCGCCGGCCCGAGGCGTGGACCGGCGGCGGATCGGACAGACGATGCAAGTGGCGATGCATCTATACCCGATCCGCGCGCTGCGCGCCAGCAGCCGGCGGCATGGAGTGACCCATGCCCAACCGCAATGAGACCGCCTCCGCTCTCGCCGCCGCATTCGCCCTGGCCGCCGATGGCCGGGCGGTGTTCCCCATGACCTTCGCCAAGCGGCCCGCTTGCGCGCATGGCGTGCATGATGCCTCCCGCGACCCGGCCGTGATCCGCCTGTTCGCCGCCCGTGGTGCCGCCCTGGTGGCGATCGCCACCGGCACGCCGTCCGGGATCGCAGTCCTGGACGTGGACCGCCAGCACGGGGGCGCAGCCTGGTGGCGCGAACACGGAGGCCAGCTTCCCCGCACCTTCGCCTATCGCAGCTGGTCCGGTGGCATGCACCTCTGGTTTCTGCACCGGCCCGGCCTTCGGACCTGCGTCCTTTCCGAAGGCGTGGAGCGGCGCGCCGAGGGGGCGAGGGCGATCTTCTGGCCCGCCGCCGGCCTCCCTATCCTGTCCGACGCCGATCCCGCGCCCTGGCCGATCCGGCTTGAACCGCCCCCGCCTCCGGCCTGGAGGCCGCCGCCCGCCGCGAGCAGTTCGCCTCCCTGCCGGCGCCGGCGCTGACAACCGGCCTGCGCCGTGCCACCCGCCGCGCCGCGTGACGCACAAGAAAAGGCCGCCTCGCGTGTCACCGCTGGCGGCCAGGGAGGAATTGTTCGGATGGACACAACTACGACGCCGCCGATCGAATTGCAAGCCGGCCTTGACCTCACCACAGGGGACTCGCATGCGGAATCCGAGCCAAGGCGGACAGTTATTCCGACGCAAGGCGGACACTGATTCCGACGGAAGCCGGACAGTGATTCCGATTGATCCCGGACAGCCCTGAGGAGGGCATCCGGGGCCGAGGTCGGC
>JAJZVS010000046.1 GCA_021845555.1 Pseudomonadota bacterium | reverse complement strand
CTTCCAGCGCCGCCTTATCCTCCCACGTCACGCCGGCGCAGTACGTGTCGGCGAGCGCGGCGAAGCAGGCGAGGAAGCCGGCGCGCGCGGTCGGCGTCCAGAGGCATTTCAGCAACAGGTGGTTGAGGCAGAAGGCGAGGTCGAAGGCCGGATCGCCCCACCAGGCACATTCCGCGTCCAGGAACACCGGCCCCGCGGAGCCTGCCAGGATGTTCTTCGGGCTGACGTCGCCGTGCACCAGCGCGTGCTTGTTCGCCTGCGTGGCGGCGAGCACGGCGGCGAGTGCCGCGGCCCGGTCCGGATGGGCGCGGCCGGCGGCGACCAGATAGGGTTCCAGGCGAATGTCGTAGAAGATCGTGTCGGTGGGAAAATCGGCGGAAGTGGTGGGATCGGCGGCGGTGGCGGCGTGGATGGCGGCGATCGCAGCGCCGACCGCGGCGGCGAAGCGCGGATCGGCGCGGCCGGCGTGCAGTTCGGTCTTCCACAACGGATAGGTGTCCGGCGCCAGGTATGCCATCGCCAGCGCGCCGGAGGCCTCGTCCTGGCCCAGCAGGCGCGGCGCGGCGCCCGGCACTGCCGCGGCGGCGCGGGCCATCCAGCGGGCTTCGTAGCGGTTGCGCTCCACCGGCGCGCGCCAGTCGGCGGCGACGCGGAGTTTCGCCAGCGCCCGTTTGACGCAGATCGGGCCGGTGGGGAGGTCGATGCGCCAGATGTCGGAGGAGACGCCGCCGGTGAGCCGCTCCCCCGGCGCTGTGGCGTCCGGGGCGAGCAGGTGCATGCGGCGGAGCGCGGCGAGCAGGTCGGCGGGCGGCGGTTCGGGGGGCATGAGGACGGAGACTAGAACGGGTTCCCTCGCGCCGGAACCGCCCCCTTACCCGCCGCCGATTTTCGGGATCAGCACGATCTCCGACCCCTCCGCCAGCGGCGCGTTGTAGGCGTCCTGGTAGATCACCCCGTCGATCGCCACTGCCATGCCTTCCTCGACCTGTTCGCCCAGGCCGGGGAAGCGGGCGTCCAGTTCGCGCACCAGCTTGCGGAACGACGTTGCCGCCACCTCGAGTTCGGTGCGCCCTTCGGTGAACCGAAGCGCGCCCGAACCCGAGAAGACGACCTTCGGCATCAGCCGGCCTTGGCCTCCGCGTCCACTGCCGCGCGCAGCTTGGGCGGGGAGATCGGCAGGTGCTCCATGCGCAGCCCGGTGGCCGAGCGCACGGCGTTCGCGACCGCCGCCATCGGCGGCACGATCGGCACCTCGCCCACGCCGCGCACCCCGAACGGGTGGCGCGGATTGGGCACTTCGACCATCACCGCCTCGATCAGCGGCAGGTCGGAGGCGACGGGCACGCGGTAGTCGAGGAACCCGGCGTTCTCCAGCTTGCCGTTCTTGTCGTAGATGTATTCCTCGTTCAGCGCCCAGCCGATGCCCTGCGCGGCGCCGCCCTGGATCTGGCCTTCGACATAGGCCGGGTGGATCGCCTTGCCGACGTCCTGGATCGCCGTGTAGCGCAGGATCTTCACGTGGCCGGTTTCCTTGTCCACTTCCACGTCGCAGATGTGGCAGCCGAACCCGGCCCCCGCGCCCTGCGCGTTCAGCGACACTTCCGAACCGATCGGCCCGCCGGTCCGCCCGGCTTTCAGCGCGATCTGCGCCACGCTGAGCGGCTCGAACGCGCCGGCGTTCAGCCCGGCGGGCCAGGCCTTGCCGTCCTTCCACTCCACCGCATCCACCGGGATGTCCCAGATCTGCGCGGCGCGGGTCTTCAGCTGGTCCACGACCTTCTCGGCCGCCTGCGTCACCGCCATGCCGGTGGCGAAGGTCACGCGCGAGCCGCCGGTGAGGAAGGAGAAGCCGATCGAGGCGGTGTCGCCCACGATCGGGCGCACCTGATCCATCGGCACGCCCAGCACCTCGGCGGCCATCATCGCCATCGAGGCGCGCGAGCCGCCGATGTCGGGATTGCCGGACACCACGCTGACCGAGCCGTCCTCATTCACATGCACCGCGCCCGAAGACTCGCCGCCGATGTTGAACCAGAACCCGCAGGCGATGCCCCGGCCCTGGCCGGGCTGGAGCGGCGCCTTGTAGTGCGGATGGCTGCGCGCCGCTTCCAGCACAGACAGGAAGCCGATGTCCTTGTGCGTCACGCCGTAATGGGTCTTGGTCCCGTCGCGCGCGCCGTTCATCTCCCGCAGCGCCAGCGGATCGATGTTCAGCTTGCAGGCGAGCTCGTCCAGCGCGCTTTCGATCGCGAAGGAGGTGATCGGCGCCCCCGGCGCGCGATAGGCCGCGACCTTGGGCCGGTTGGACACCACGTCGTAGCCGATCACTTCCACGTTCGGCAGGTCGTACAGCGCGAGCCCGCACATGCAGCCCGGCCCGATCGGCGAGCCGGCGAAGGCGCCGGCCTGGTATTTCAGCACCTCGCGCGCGGCGACGATCGCCCCGTCGCGCTTGGCGCCGATCTTCACCTCGATCACCGCGCCGGAGGTGGGACCCGATGCGCGGAACACGTCTTCCCGCGTCATCATCATCTTCACCGGGCGGCCGGATTTCTGCGCCAGCAGCAGCGCGAGCGGTTCCAGATACACCACCGTCTTACCGCCGAACCCGCCGCCGATCTCCATCGGGTAGGAGCGGAGGTTGGCGATCTCCCAGCCCAGCACCTTGGCGCTGTAGGCGCGCACCATGAACTGGCCCTGGGTCGAGCTGTAGATCTGCGCCTGCCCGTCGGCCGAGACCGCGGCGACGCAGGCATGCGGCTCGATATAGGCCTGGTGGACCGGCTGGGTGGTGTAGCGGCCTTCCACGATCACGTCGGCCTCGGCGAAGCCGGCCGCGACGTCGCCCTTGGTGAAGCTCACCCGCTTGGCGATATTCGACGGCTTGGCGGGCTTCGGCTCGACCCCGGTGGTGAACATGTCCTCGTGCAGGACCGGCGCGCCGGGCGCCATCGCCGCTTCCACGTCGATCACGTGCGGCAGGACTTCGTAGCGCACGTCGATCAGCTCGATCGCCTCGTCGGCGATCGCCTGGGAGGTGGCCGCGACCGCGGCGACCGCGTGGCCTTCGTACAGCGCCTTGTCGCGCGCCATGCAGTTGCGCGACAGGTCGCGGAAGTTCATCGGACCTTCGCCGACGAAGGCTTCCTCGTTGGCGATCTCGGGGAAGTCCGCCGCGGTCACCACCGCCTTCACGCCGGGCAGCGCCAGCGCCTTCGACGCGTCGATCGACACGATCCGCGCATGCGCGTGCGGGCTGCGCTTGACCTTGCCCCAGATCATGCCGGGCAGGGTCATGTCGGCGCCGAACGTGGCGCGGCCGGTCACCTTGTCGACGCCGTCCGGACGGACCGGACGGGTGCCGACGATTTTCAGTTCTGATTGGGGAACGATATAGTTCATGCAGCCCTCGCTTCGCCGCGCATCTCGGCGGCGGCATCCATCACGGCACGGATGATCTTGTCGTAGCCGGTGCAACGGCAGAGGTTGCCGGCGAGCCAGTAGCGCGCCTCCTCCTCGGTCGGGTTCGGATTGGCGTCCAGCAGCGCCTTGGTGGCGACGATGAAGCCCGGCGTGCAGAAGCCGCACTGCAGGGCCGCGTGCTCCAGGAACTTGCGCTGCACCGGATGCAGGGTCTCCCCGTCGGCGATGCCTTCCACCGTGGTGACGGAACTGCCCTCGGCTTCCACGCCCAGCACCAGGCAGGAGCAGACCATCTTGCCGTCCATGATGACGGTGCAGGCGCCGCAGTCGCCGGAGGCGCAGCCTTCCTTGCTGCCGGTCAGGTTGAGCGTGTTGCGCAGGACATCGAGCAGCGTCTCCTGCGTCTCGCACAGGAACTCGACGGCCTCGCCGTTGATCGTGGTGGTGACGTGATGCTTGCTCATCGGCTCAGTGTCCCTTCACCGCGCGGCCTTGCGCGCGTTCGAATGCGATGGCGGCGGTGCGGCGTGCCATCACGCCCGCCACCTTGGTGCGGTATTCGATCGTGCCGCGCTTGTCGGTGATCGGCTTGCAGGCGGCCTGCGCCGCCGCGTCCAGCTTCGCCAGCGTGGCCGCGTCCAGCTTGTGGCCGATCAGGGCGGCGGCGGCGGCCGGCACCAGCACCGCGGTCGGCGCCACCGCGCCGAGCACCACGCGCGCGGCGGTGCAGACGCCGGCGGCGTCCAGCGTGACGTTCACGCCGCAGCCTACCACGGCGATGTCCATCTCGGTGCGCGGGATGAAGCGCAGATAGGCGTCGCCCGAATGCGCCGGGCGGGGCGGCAGGCGGATCTCCAGGATGAACTCGTCCTTGGCCAGCGAGGTGCGGCCGGGAGCGGTCGGGATCGCTTCCACCGGCACTTCGCGCCGGCCTTTGGCGCCGACCACCACCGCCACCGCGCCGGCGGCGATCATCGCCGGGACGCTGTCGGCGGCGGGCGAGGCGTTGCACAGATTGCCCGCCAGGCTGGCGCGGCCCTGGATCTGCTCCGAGCCGATCAGGTCCATCGCCTCGACCACGCCGGGCCAGGCGGCCTTCAGGCCGGCATGGGCTTCCAGCGTGGCGCCGGGGGTGGAGGCACCGATCACGAACCCGCCAGCTTCCTCGCGGATGCCGATCAGGCCGGGGACGTGCTTGAGATCGACGATCAGTTCCGGCTTCAGCCGGCCCGAGCGCAGCTGGACCAGCAAATCCGTGCCGCCGGACATCAGCTTGGCCGGGCCGGAGGCTCCGGCCAGCAGGGAAACGGCTTCGTTGACCGTCTTGGGGGCGGCGTAATTCAGCCTCTGCATGTTCGCTCCTGGGTGCGCGCGGCGGGGCGGCCCGCTTTCCTCTGCGTCCGCCCGGTTCGGCTCATTCTACCCCGGAGTAGCCGGGCGGGGTCAAGGCGGGGCGAGTGGCGCCGCGCGAAACAAGACTGATGCCGGCCGGTCGAAACGCGTCAGCGTCACCGACGGTCGGTGGAAGATCGACACAAGGCTCGGATCACGCCCGCACAAGCCGTGCAGTGGACGCCGATCCGCCACCCGATCGCCCCCCCTCACCCGACAGTGGACAGCGGCGGTGCGATGTCTTCCAACGGGCGGCGCTCGGCGGCGATTCCCAGCTTTGCCGCCACGCCAGCCGCGATCAGCATCAGCGCGCCGCCCAACACATAGCCCCACAGGATCGACACCCGTGATCCGGTGTCGATCAGCACGCCGAACACTGTGGGCCCCGCGATGCCGCCGAGCGCGGTGCCGAACGCGTAAAACAGTGCGATGGCGATCGCCCGCATCTCCAGCGGGAAGCTTTCACCTACCGTCAGATAGGCCGAACTCGCCGCCGCCGAAGCGACAAAGAAGATCACCGTCCAGGCCGCAGTCTGCTGCACTGCATCCAGCACGCCGGCGGCGAACAGCACGCCCGTCAGTATCATCAGCACCCCTGACAGCGCATAGGTGGTCACAATCATCGGCCGCCGCCCGAGCGTGTCGAACAGCCGGCCCAGCAGCAGCGGCCCGGCAAAATTGCCGAGCGCGAAGGGCAGGATGAACAGCCCGATCCGCGCCGAGGCGACGGCATAGAACCGTGTCAGGATCAGCGCATAAGTGAAGAACACGGCATTGTAGCAGAACGCCTGCGCCGCCATCAGCGCGACACCCAGTACGGTGCGGCTGCGGTATCGGCCCAGCAACGCGCGCAGCCCGGCGGCGAACCAGGACGTCACATCGCGGCGCAACCGCAGCGCCTGCGGCGGGACGGGCGGCAGGGGACGGCCGGTGTCGGCTGCGACGCGCGCCTCGATCCCGGCCACCACGCGCGCCGCCTCCTCGGGCTGGCCGTGCGTCATCAACCAGCGTGGACTTTCCGGGATGAAGCGACGCAGCAGCAGCACGACGAATCCCAGGGTGCCGCCGACCACGAAGGCGGCACGCCAGCCGATCTCGGGCGGGATGATCGCCTTGTCGAGCGCCACCAGCGCGCCGAGCGCCCCCAGCGCCGCGCCGATCCAGAAGCTGCCGTTGATCACCAGGTCGGTGAAGCCGCGCCGGCGCGCCGGGATCAGCTCCTGGATCGCCGCGTTGACGGCGGCATATTCGCCGCCGATCCCGGTCCCGGTCAGCAGGCGGAACAGCGCGAAGGACCAGAAATTCCACGACGCGGCACAGGCCAGGGTGGCGAGCAGGTAGATCAGCACGGTGACGCTGAACAGCCGCTTGCGCCCCAGCCGGTCGGTCAGCCACCCGAACACCAGCGCGCCGGCAACGGCGCCGATCAGGTAGGCGCTGGCGGCCATGCCGATTTCGGCGCCCGACAAATGCAGCACGGGACTTTCTGCGAGCGCGCCGGACAGCGAGCCGACGATCGTCACCTCCAGCCCGTCAAGGATCCAGGCAGCACCCAGCGCCACCACCACCAGCCAGTGGAACCGGCTCCATGGCAGGCGGTCGAGCCGGGCGGGCACATCGGTTTCGAACACCGACCCCGGGGGCGGCGTCGGTTTCGGCGTTGCGATCATCGGCACATTCTGCCGGGATATGGCCCGACAGCAACCTTGCGGAGACGGGAACCGGCTCGTTGACGAATAGCTGTTCCCGTCACATCGGCTTTGGCGCCATGCGATAGTTACATTATCTATATGGTTTGTGCGGCGATAGATTAGGCGCAGCCGTTACGATGAGCCGGCGGCCGCCGGCGGGGCGCTACGTACGCCGGCGCGCGCCGTTCCGGCGCAGCAGGAACTCCCGCCCAAGCTTCACCAACGGAACCCCGTCGTATTCAACGATATCGGCCGTCGCGTAGGTTTCATGCCAGGAATCCGGGACGAAGCTGCCGGTGCCGACGACGTCGATCGGCGCCCGCGCATCCGCCATCACGCGGCATTTATCGACGCCGAAGCCGGAGGAGGCGACGATCCGCGTCCCTGGATACCCCGCCGCGTCCAGTGCCTCGCGCAGCCGCCAGATCGCCGCGGCGGAAACGCCGGTGCCGACCAGGTAGCGCAGTTCGGTCTCGCTGCGGTAGCGGCGAATCGCGCCCGGGACATGACGCTCCAGCACCGCATAGCTCTCCGCCGGATCGAGACCTTCGACGAACCGCCCGCCGTGCGTATCGAGCCGGAAGGACAACTGCCCGGCCGACGCCAGCTCGGGAAAGCGGGCGCAGACCGCCAGCGCGTCGGTGATCTCCCGGCCGAAATAATCGACCAGCACGGTCATCGGCTCGTCGGGGAAGGTCGCGCGGAACATCTCGGCGGCGCGCAGCGTGGAACCGGCGTAGCCGATCAGCGAATGCGGCATCGTGCCCATGCCGCGCTTCGCCCCGAACCAATGCGCGGTGCCGTCATTGGCATTGCCGACGAAGCCCCGCGCGCCCTCGCGCTGCGCCGCCCGGCTGCCGACGGCGGCGGCATAGGCCATCATGTCCTGCATCTCCGCCCCGGCGCAGTGGCGCGCCTCCATCGCCAGGAACGCGGCGCGCGGCAGCGCGAGGCTCATCTGGAAGGCGTTGTGCGCCGCCACGCAGGCCGGGCCGAGCTTCTGCAGCAGCAGGGTTTCCAGTTCCGACAGCGCGAGCAGGCTGCCGGAGATATAGACGATCGGCTCGCCGGCACCGACCCAGTCGCCCTCCGCGTGCATCAGCGCGACAGCCACCTGCGCGCCGCGCTCTGCCGCCGCCGCCTCCAGCCACGCCAGCATCAGCCGCGGCGCCGAGATCACCGGGCGGCGCAGGAACAGCGCATAGGTCACGCGCTTGTCGCCGAACCGCTCCACCACCAGACGGGTCCGGGTGAAATAGCTGTCGGTGCGGGCGGCGATATCCGCCGCGATCCCGCCCCCGCTTCCCCCCTGGGCCCCGCCCCCGATCCCGCCTTGGACCCCGCCGGCGTCCCCCACGGCGCTACTGCGCGGCGATCGACGGCGCTGTCTGGCCGGTGTCGCGCCGGCGCTTCAGCCCCTCGGCCACCAGGAAGGCGAGTTCCAGCGACTGCTCGGCATTCAGCCGCGGGTCGCAGAAGGTCTCGTAGCGGGCGCCGAGATCGGCCTCGGTCAGGCGATGCGCGCCGCCGACGCATTCGGTCACGTCCTGGCCGGTCATCTCCGCGTGCACGCCGCCGGCCGGCACGCCCTCGGCCGCCAGCACGTCCAGGAAGCCGCGCACTTCGGCGAGGATCGCATCGAAGCTGCGGGTCTTCACGTTGGCGGCGGTGGAGATCGTGTTGCCGTGCATCGGATCGCACACCCAGACCACCTTGTGCCCGGCGCGCGCCACCGCGCGCACCAGCGGCGCCAGTTTCGCGGCCACCTTGTCAGCGCCCATGCGGCTGATCAGCGTCAGGCGGCCCGGATCGTTCGCCGGATTGAGCCGGTCGATGATGCGCAGCAGGTCGTCGGGCTCCTGGCTCGGCCCGACCTTCATGCCGATCGGGTTGTTGACGCCGCGCAGGAACTCGACATGCGCGCCGTCCAGCTGGCGGGTGCGGTCGCCGATCCAGATGAAATGCGCCGAGCAGTCGTACCAGTCCCCGGTGGTGGAATCGATCCGGGTCAGCGCCTGTTCGTAGGGCAGCAGCAGCGCCTCGTGGGCGACGTAGAAATCGGTCTCCCGCAGGTCGCGCGTGGTGGCGCTGGTCATGCCGCAGGCGGCCATGAAGGCCAGCGTCTCGTCGATCCGCGCCGACAGGTCGCGGTAGCGCGCGGCGAGCGGGGAACGCTCGACGAAGCCGAGGTTCCAGCGGTGCACCTCGTGCAGGTCGGCATAGCCGCCGGAGGCGAAGGCGCGCAGCAGGTTCAGCTTGGCGGCGGCCTGGAAATAGCCGAGCTCCATGCGCGCCGGATCGGGGATGCGCGCCTCGGGCGTGAACTCCGGCCCGTTGATGATGTCGCCGCGGTAGCTGGGCAGGCTCACGCCGTTCACCGTTTCGGTGTCCGAGGAGCGCGGTTTGGCGTATTGCCCGGCCATGCGGCCGAGCTTCACCACCGGCACGGACGCGCCGAAGGTCAGCACCACCGCCATCTGCAACAGCACGCGAAAGGTGTCGCGCAGGATGTTGGCGGTGAAATCGGTGTAGCTCTCGGCGCAGTCCCCGCCGAGCAGGACGAAGGCGCGGCCCTCGGCAGCCTGGGCGAGCGCGGCGCGCAGCCGACGGGCTTCGCCGGCGAACACCAGCGGCGGGTAGCGGCGCAGCTTGTCCTCGACCGCGGCGAGCCGCGCCGGATCCGGGTAGTTCGGTACCTGGCGGATCGGGCAGTCGCGCCAGCTGTCCGGGCTCCAGGGTGCCACGGCGGGCGAGGCGATCGGGCTTGGGGCGGTCATGCTCATGGTCTGTCCGTGCTCCTGCGGCCGCGGGGCGGCACGCCACTCGGCGCCTTTATGAACGGAATCGGCCCGCCCGGCTACTCGGCCGCCGCCGTGACGGCCCTCGGGGCCGCCGGCACCGCGCCGCGCGCGGTTTCACGAAGCTGTCGCGCACAGCCCGCCGGCCCGGCTTGCGAGCGCGGCGCCGCTCTGCGATAGAACGGGCAGGTCTTCGGCGGCGCAAGCGGATTCGCGGGCGGCTGATACGTCCGGTTCGCGCATCCGTGCTCCGCAAGCAGGAGAGCGACGCGTGCCCGATGGTGGACATCAACTCGGCGGACAGCATCTCGGCGCGCAGCCGCACGGCGGACAGCCCCATGGCGGACAGCCCCATGGCGGACAGCACTTCCCCGCGCTGGTGCTGAACGCGGATTTCCGGCCGCTGTCCTATTTCCCGCTGTCCCTGTGGTCCTGGCAGGACGCGGTGAAGGCCGTGTTCCTCGACCGCGTGAGCGTGCTCAACGAGTACGAAGCGGCGGTGCACTCCCCCTCCCTGACCATGCGGCTGCCCAGCGTGATCGCGCTGAAGGACTATATCCAGGCGGCGCGGCGGCCGGCCTTCACCCGGTTCAACGTGTTCCTGCGCGACGGGTTCCAGTGCCAGTACTGCGCCGACCGGCGCCCGGCCACCGAACTGACGTTCGACCACGTGATCCCGCGCTCGCGCGGCGGGCGCACCACCTGGCAGAACGTCGTCACCGCCTGCGGGGAGTGCAACCTGCGCAAGGGCTCCCGCCTGCTGCGCGAGTGCGCGATGGTCCTGCGCATGCCGCCGCGCCAGCCGACCACCTGGGAATTGCAGGACCAGGGCCGCGCCTTCCCGCCCAACTACCTGC
The DNA here is from genome assembly GCA_021845555.1 of Pseudomonadota bacterium. GTDB lineage: Bacteria > Pseudomonadota > Alphaproteobacteria > Acetobacterales > Acetobacteraceae > JAJZVS01. Next base: position 4,046 of record JAJZVS010000046.1, on the reverse strand, counting down.
ACGAAAGCTGGCGCGACTACCTGTATTGGGACACCGAGCTGGAAAGCTGACCCGGCCGGCGCCGCCCTCTTGCATCGCGACGCGGGCACGCCAAAATACCTCCCGTGCCGGAATGCCGCCGAGCGGGTTCCGGACACCGGCTTCGCTCCAAGGAGGGAGTCCTTCCATGAGTACCCGCCTGTTCACCTCGCCGCTGTTTCTCGGCTTCGACCACCTCGAGCAGATGCTCGAACGGGCGTCGAAATCCTCCGGCGACGGCTATCCGCCCTACAATATCGAGCAGATCGGACCGGCCGGGCTGCGCATCACCCTGGCGGTTGCCGGCTTCAGCATGAGCGACCTGCAGATCACCCAGGAAGACAACCAGCTGGTGATCCGCGGCCGCCAGACCGAGGACGGGCAGGACCGCGTGTTCCTCCATCGCGGCATCGCCGCGCGGCAGTTCCAGCGCGCCTTCGTGCTCGCCGAGGGGATCGAGGTGCGCTCCGCCTGGCTCGACAACGGCCTGCTGCATATCGACCTCGCCCGGCCGCAGCCGGAATCCCGGGTGCGGACCATCGCCATCAACCAGCCGGCGGAGAATGGCCCGGCGGAGATTGGCCGGGCGGAGACTGGTGCCGAAATCCGCCCCGGCACCGCCGTCGTCCGCAGCCGGGCCAACGACGGCTGAGACCTCGGCTCCCGACGCCTTCCGCGCCGCCTCCCGCGGCGCGCCCCCATCGCTCCGGTGCCACATCGCCACGGGCCGGAGCCAGGAGTACCCCCGATGACCGACGCACCGAACGACCTCGTCCCCCAGGAACCCGCAACGGGGCCCGGCATGCACGACATCCGCCACCTGAGCGAGGTCGAACTCGCCCGGCTCGGCATGTCGCAGATCGCCTATGTCCGCCCGATCCAGCTGAACGGCACCGCGGGCTTCGCCATTCACGCCGCCGACGGCACGCCGATGGCGGTGACCGACGAACTGTCCGCCGCCGTTGCCGCGATCGTGCAGCACGACATGATCCCGGTGCCGGTGCACTGACCGCCGGCCACTCGGCCGGGGCGAGGTGAAGAAGCAGCGACCTTCGCCCGATCGCATCGCCCCCCATGGACCCGGACGCTGCGGCTTCGTATATGGTCGCCATGACCTCGATCGGCACATGGCTACACACCCGGCTGCACGGCCGCTCCGTCGGCTCCGACGCCGAGGGCAATGTCTACTACGAGGAGCGGCGCCCGTCGGCCGGCCATCGCGGGCGGCGCTGGGTGCTGTATGCCGGCACGCCGGAAGCCTCCGCGGTGCCGCCGGAGTGGCACGCCTGGCTGCACTACACGACCGATACCCCGCTGCCCGCCGCGGCGCGCCGCCCCTGGCAGCAGCCGCACCGGGCCAACGCCACCGGCACGGCGGAAAGCTACCGCCCGCCCGGGCATGATTATGAGGGCGGTCGGCGCGCCGGCGCCACCGGGGATTACGAAGCCTGGACCCCCGGCAGCTGACGCCGCTCCCATGGCCCGCCGCAATGCCGCCGAAGTTCTGACCGGTCTGGTGGTGCTCGTCGTCGCCGGCGGGTTCCTGACCTATGCCGTCGCGCACTCCGGCCAATCCGCCATCGGCGCGGGCTATCCGCTGCTGGCCCGCTTCGACAACATTGCCGGCCTGAACATCGGCGCCCCGGTCCGCTTGGCCGGCGTGCAGGTCGGGCGGGTGGACAGCGAAACGGTGGACCCCAAGACCTATCTCGCCGTGGTCGGCATGACGCTGCGCCAGGGGATCGAAATCCCCAAGGACAGCAGCGTCGAGGTCGCGAGCGAGAGCCTGCTCGGCGGCGAATACCTGTCGATCCAGCCCGGCGCAGACGACAAGATGCTGGCGCCGGGTCAGCGCATCACCATCACCCAGGGCGCGGTGAGCATCGAGCAGCTGCTCGGCAAGTTCATCTTCAGCGCCACCAACATCGTCGGCGCCATGGGCAGCGCCGCCAAGCCCGCCCCCCCCGCCGGGTCGCCGAGCCCCCCAGGCAGTGCCCCCCCAGGGGGCGCACCACGGGGCGCACCAGGGGGCGCACCCGCCGGGAGCGGCCTGAAATGATCCCTCCCCCGCCCGCCCTGTGGCCGCAGCCGGACGGCACCGCGGTTTCCTGCCGCGAGAAACTGGCCCTGCTCGCGGAAACCCACGCCGAACTCGCCCAGGCCCTGCAGGACGCGTTCGAGGACGCGGTGCTGATGGGCGTGGACGAACAGGCGATGCGCCAGATCCTGGCCGGCATGGTCGCCGGGCTGGAAAGCCCACGCCGCGCCCGGTGAGCCGTGCCCGCCGCACGGCGCCGCGGATCGGCCGCGGAAGCGCCCCCGGGAATGCCGGCAGCAGCCTCCGTACTGGCCCGCCCGGGCGAAGCACCATCGGCGCTCCCTCGGCGGCGGGCGCAATGACGCCGCGCCCGCACCCCGCGCCGATCGGGTGGCCTCCTGCCACGGCCCGGTTGCGGCGGAGCCTGGTGATCGCCGCCGCAGCCGCAGCGCTGGCGGCAACGCCGGCGGGTGCACAATCGCTGCTGGGTAATGCGCCCCGCGGCGCCCCGGCCCCGCTCCCCGGCGTGGTCTATCCCGCCCCTGTCGTCCCGCCGTCCCCGGTCCCTGCCACTGGTCCTGGTGCCAGCACTGGGCTTGGCGCCGGCCCGGCCGGCGCGGCAGCACCCGGCGCAACCCCGATCGTGGCGACTCCGCTGCCGCCCCTGCCCGGCGCATCCGCCGCCGCGCCGGCCGGGCCGTCCCCACCACCGTCACCGCCGACCACACCCGGACCGGCGACAGCCGGATCGCCGCCCGCCAGCCCGGGTACCTCGGCCGCACCGCCAGCCGGCGCACCTCCGAACGGCCCCGGATCGGCAAGCACGGGCCCGACCCCGCAGGTGATCGCCCCCTCCGCGACCACGCCCCCTGGCACCACCTCCCCTGGCACCACGTCCCCTGGCACCACCCCCCCTGGCCCCACGCCCCCTGGCACCACGCCCGCCAGCGCGCTGCCGCCGGACCAGGGCAGCCCGCTCCCCGGCACCTGGCTGCCGCGCGGCTCGGCCCGGTTGCGCGTGCTGAACAAGGAGGACGCGCTCACCCACGACCTCACGATCCAGGTCGGGCAGTCGGCGCAAATCGGCACGCTGACCATCACCGTGCAGGCCTGCGTGGTGCGCTCGCCCAACGTGCCGGCGGACGCCGCGGCCTTCCTGACCATCGTGGAAAACGGCCAGACCGCCCCGGTGTTCCGCGGCTGGACACTGCACAGCGCCCCCTGGCTCTCGATGCTGCAGAACCCGTCCTACAACGTGACCGTGGCCGGCTGCGGCACGTGACCCGGCGCCTGCCCCGCCTGCCGCCGTTCGCACGAGCCGCGCTGCTGCTCGACCTCGACGGCACGTTGCTCGACATCGCCCCCACGCCCGATTCCGTCCAGGTGCCGCCCACCTTGCCCGACACCTTGCGCAGGCTGAGCACAGGCCTCGGCGGCGCGCTGGCGATCATCAGCGGACGCACGGTGGCCGAGGTGGACGCGCTCCTCAACGCCGCCGCCCCGGCGGTCGCGGGCGAGCACGGCGGCGCCCTCCGCCGCGCCCCCGGCGCCGCGCTGGAACGCCCCACCCTGCCGGCGGCACCGCAAGCCTGGCGCGACGCCGCGCAGCGCCTGATCGCGGCACACCCCGGCGCGCTGCTGGAACACAAGCCACGCGGCTTCGTGGTCCACTACCGGCTGGCCCCCGCCGCCGGCCCCGCCCTGCACGCCGCGCTCGCCGCCCTGCTCGGCGATCAGGCGGCGTTCGACCTGATGCCAGCCCACATGGCCTGGGAAGTCCGCCCGCGCGGCGCCGACAAGGGCACCGCCGTCGCCGCGCTGCTGCGCGCCGCCCCGTTCGCCGGCCGCCTGCCGGTGTTCATCGGCGACGATGTCACCGACCGCGACGCCATCGCCGCCGCCGCAACCCTCGGCGGCACCGGCATGCTGGTCGCCGACGCTTTCGGCACGCCGGCCGGCGTGCGCGCCTGGCTCGCCACCGTTAGATCGG
>JAJZVS010000045.1 GCA_021845555.1 Pseudomonadota bacterium | reverse complement strand
TGGACGGACTCCGTACCGAAGCCGGGCTGCGGCCCGAACTGGTCTATGTCTGGGCCGACGAAGCGGTGCTGCTGCGCCGCTACAGCGAGACCCGCCGCCGCCATCCGCTGGCCCCGGAAGGCCGGGTCGCCGACGGCATCGCCGAGGAGCTGGCGCTGACCGCGCCGCTGCGGGCCGCGGCCGACCTTGCGATCGATACCTCCGACCTGCCGCTGTCGGCGATGCGCCGGCTGGTGGAGCGCCACTTCGGCCCGGGCACGGACGCGAGGGCACCGCGGATGGTGATCACGCTGGTGTCCTTCGCCTATCCCCTGGGCTTGCCGCGGGACGCGGATCTGGTATTCGACGCACGGTTTTTGCGAAACCCGCACTACGACCCCATCTTACGCCCGCGCACCGGCCTCGATCCCGAGGTGGGCGCCTATGTGGACGCGGATCCGGTCTGCCCGCCTTTCCTCGCCCAGGTGGGGGGGCTGCTCGACCTGCTCTTGCCGAGGTTCGCCCAAGAGGGCAAGAAATACGTCACCATCGCGATCGGGTGCACGGGGGGACGGCACCGGTCTGTCCACATCGTCGAACGACTGGCCTCGGCGCTGGCGGCGCGGATTGCCGCCGGCGACGCGGAGACCGACTGGCGGCTGCATGTGGCGCACCGGGAGCTGGCGCGCGAAGGCAACGCCGCCGCCTTTCTGACGGACCGCCCGGTCTCCGCGGCGGCAGGATTTGTGGGCGAAACGCCCGCCGAGCGACAGGCGCAGGGGGCCTGAAAGGACACCACCATGACGTGCCGAAGCATCCAACCCCGGCCCGGCGCCCGTTGCGCGGCGCGCCCGGCACGACCGTGCGTGGCGTAGCGCCATGATCGGTATGGTCCTGGTGACCCACGGGCGGCTGGCGGACGAACTGCGCCTGGCCATGGAGCACGTGGTCGGCGCGCAGCGCAACGTCGATACCGTCTGCATCGGTCCCGACGACGACATCGACAACCGTCGCGCCGAGATCGAGCGCTGCATCGTCCGCTGCGACACCGGGGACGGCGTGGTGCTGCTGACCGACATGTTCGGCGGCACGCCGTCCAACCTCGCGATCTCGATGATGGAGCGCAAGGGCGTGGAGGTGATCGCCGGCGTCAACCTGCCGATGCTGGTGAAGCTCGCCAAATGCCGCTCCAACCAGCCGCTCGCCGAGGCAGTGACCTGCGCTGAGGATGCCGGGCGCAAATATATCGCCGCGGCCTCCCACGTGTTGCAGGGCGGCAAGGCGAACGGGGCGGCCGACCCCGCCTCCTGCAAGTGACCGGTTTCCGCGCATGAACGGCGCGGCCGGCGCCGACCCGCCCGAGCCGGCCGCGACCGTCCTCACCCGTCAGGTGGTGGTGGTGAACCGGCGCGGCCTGCATGCCCGCGCCGCCGCCCGGCTGGTGGCGCTCGCCGAGCGCTTCGGCGCCGCCGTCGATGTCACCCGCGACGGGCAGACCGTCTCCGCCCGCTCCATCATGGGGCTGATGATGCTGGGGGCAGGCCAGGGCGCCACGCTCGACCTGCGCGCCGAGGGCTGGGACGCGCGGGAGGCGCTGGACGCGATCGCCGCCCTGATCGAGGCTGGCTTCCATGAACAGGACTGAGCCGCCGCCGCCGCAACACCGGCGGCTGCCGGCCCGGATCCTGCGCGCGACCGAGCGGCCCGAGTCGGTGCTCGCCGGCATCGCCGTCTCGCCCGGCATCGCCATCGGCCCGGTGTTCGGCACCGCCGAACCCACGCCCGAAATCACCCGGCAGAAAATCCAGGCCGCCGACGCTCCGGCCGAGGGCGCCCGGCTCGATGCCGCGATCGCCCAGTCGCGCAAGCAGCTTGCCAAGCTGCGCACCCGCCTGACGGCGCTGCCCGAGGACAGCCAGGTCGAGATCGCGCCGCTGATCGATGCCTATCTGCGCATGCTCGGACCGTCGCGGCTGATCCGCGGCGCGCGCCAGCGCATCTCCGAGGGGCTGCTGGCGGCCGAGGCGGCGGTGCTGCGGGAGGCCGAGGCGATCGCCGGCGCCATCCTGGCCCAGGCCGCGCCGGGCACTTCCGCCGAGGATCGCGCCGGGTTGCAGCGCCGCGGCGACGAGGTGCGCGAGATCGCCCGCCGCCTGGTGCGCAACCTGACGCGCGCGCCGTTCCAGAGCTTCGCCGGCCTGCCCGAGGGGGCGATCCTGATCTGCGAGGCGCTGCGCCCGGCGGATGCCGCGCTGCTCGACCCCTCCCGGCTCGCCGGGGTGGCGGCCGAGGAGGGGGGCGCCGACGGGCATACCGCGGTGATGCTGCGCGCGCTCGGCGTGCCGGCGGTGCTCGGCGTGGCCGGCCTGCCGCAGGCGTTGCGGCCGGGCGACCTCGCGGTGGTCGATGGCAGCGCCGGGGAGGTGGTGCTGAACCCCTCGCCCGCGCGGCTGGCGCTCGCGCGCCGGGCGGTGAGTGCCTTCGCGCGCGAACGCCAGCGTTTTGCCAAGCTGCGCCGCCTGCCGGCCGAGACGCTGGACGGCGCCGGGGTGGAACTGTCGGCCAATCTGGAACTGCCGCTGGAACTGCCGCTGATCCAGCAATCCGGCGCGTTCGGCATCGGCCTGCTGCGCACCGAGTTCCTGTTCATGAACCGTGAGACGGTGCCCGACGAGGACACCCAGACCGAGGTCTATCGCAACATCGTCGAGGCGATGGGCGGCGCGCCGGTGACGTTCCGGGTGCTGGACTGGGGCGGGGAGAAGGGGATCGAGGCGCTGTCGGCCGCCGGCATCGTGCCGGACATCGCCGATACCAACCCCGCCCTCGGCCTGCGCGGCATCCGCCTGCTGCTGCGCTGGCCGGAATTGTTCGAGACGCAGCTGGCCGCCATCCTGCGCGCCGCGGCGGCGGGGCCGGCGCGGGTGATGCTGCCGATGGTGACCAATGTCGAGGAGGTCCGCGCCGCGCGCGAGATCTACGAACGGGTGGCCCGGCGGCTGCGCCGGCGCGGCGAGCGGCTGGCCGAGAAGCTGCCGCCGCTGGGCATCATGATCGAAACCCCAGGGGCGGCGCTGTCGGCCGACGCGCTGGCGCTGGTGGCCGATTTCTTTGCCATCGGCACCAACGACCTGACCGCCTACACGCTGGCGGTGGATCGCGGCGAGAGCGACGTGGCGGAACTGTACGACCCGCTGCACCCGGCGGTGCTGCGGCTGGTGCAGTTCGCCACCGAGGCGGCGCTGCGCATGCGCCGGCCGGTGTCGGTGTGCGGGGAGATGGCCGGCGATGCGCGCCTCACGCCGCTGCTGCTGGGGCTGGGCTTGCGCAGTTTCAGCATGAACGCGGCCGCGGTGCCGCCGGTGAAGCAGGCGGTGCGCACGGCGCGGATCGAGGACTGCGTGCGCTTCGCCCGCCGGGTGATGGAGCAGTCGGACCCGCGGGCGATCGCGGCGATGGTGGCGGGGGAGAAGTAGGGGGGCGGGCGGCTCCCCTCCTGCGCCGCCCCGTCAGCCCAGCACCTCGTCCCCCCGCAGGTTCGGCGCGGCGATGCTCTCGATCATCACGTTGATGCAGGCAGGCTTGCCGCTCGCCAGCGCCCGTTCGATCGCGCCCGGCAGATCGGCCGCGCGCTCGACCAGCTCGCCATGCCCGCCCAGCGCCGTCACCACCAGATCGTAACGGGTCGGCGCCAGCTCGCAGCCGCGCGCCCGGTTGGCGCCATAGTCGCGCAGTTGCAAATTGTATTCGGCGTTCCAGCGTGCGTCGGTGCCGACCACGGCGACGAACGGCAGATCGCGCCGCACCGCCGTTTCGAACTCCGCCATATGGAAGCCGAAGGTGCCGTCCCCCAGCACCGCGAACACCGGCGCGCGTGCCTCGGCCACCCGCGCGGCCAGCGCGAAGGGCAGGGAGGCGCCGATCGATCCGCCGACGCCGTTGATCAGCCGGCGTGGCGCGGCCAGCACGCTCTGGCCCCATTGCGCGAACTCGCCGCCGTCGCAGATCAGCACCGTTTCGGGATCGGCGGCGACATAGGGGCGCAGCGCCCGGAACACCTCGACCGGGTGCAGCTTGCCGGCCGTCGCGGCGGCCAGGCTCTCCCACGCTGCGGGCCGGCCGCGCAGCCGCCGGGCGGCTTCGGCGCGCCATTCGGGCCGGGCGCGGGCGGCGCCGGCGGCGCGGCGGATCAGCGCCTCCCCGGCCGGATACGCGTCGGCCAGGCAGGCGAAGGCGAGGCGCGGGCCGAGCTCGCGCGCCGCACGGTCGAGGATCGGCCCCTCGGGATCGAGCATCACCCAGCGCCGCCCCGCACCGTCGCCCGGCAGGGCACCGAATTTCAGCGTGAAGTCGAGCGCCTTGCCGAGCAGCACGATCATATCGGCGCGCGCGACCAGCGCGGAGAATGCGCCGAGCGTGGCGTCGGCGATGCCGCGCGGGCTTTCCGACACCGCGCCCGGCATGCCCGTCGCGGCCTCGATCCGTTCCAGCAACGCATGCCCGGCGCTGGTGGCCAACTGCGGGCCGGCGATCAGCAGCGGGCGCTCGGCCGCCGCGATCAGCGCCAGCGCGGCATCGGCGGCCGGATCGGCGAGATCCACCGGCGCCGGAACGAAATCGGCGCGCGCCGGCCAGGCAATGGTTCCGGACGCCACCGCCCGGTCCAGCACATCCGACGGCAGGCTGAGGTGCACCGGCCCCGGCCGGCCGGAGGACGCGATGCGGAACGCCCGGGCCAGCTCCGCGCCCAGCGTCTCGGTGGCGTGCGCGGTCCAGGAGGCCTTGGCGACCGGCGCGGCCATCTCCGCCTGGCGCAGTTCCTGGAAGCCGCCGCGGCCGAGCTCCCCGGTCGCGGTGTGGCCCGACAGCAGCACCAGCGGGCTCTCCTGCCCGCGCGCGGTGAACAGCGCCGCGACCGCGTTGGCGTGGCCCGGCCCGCCGGTGACCATCGCCACGCCGGGCCTGCCGGTGAGCCGCCCCCAGGCATCGGCCATGTGCACCGCCGCCGCCTCCTGGCGGACGTGGATCAGATCGAGCGAGGTCTCCAGCGCCGCATCGAACAGCGACATGATGTGGTTGCCGGAAAGCGTGAAGATCCGCGTGCAGCCGGCGGTCTCCAGGCTGCGCATGACGATGTCGGCGCCGCGCAGGGTGGAAGTCATCGGCACGGTCTCCTTGCGGGAACGGGGGCCGCAGCATCCCGCCGAACCCGGCCGGCGCGCAACCCTTCCGCGCGCCACCGCCGCGTCGCGGGGGGTCGCGCACGGCGCCGGGGCGTGTAAGCTCCGTTCCCATCACGAAGGGAAGGAGACGCGGGTATGCTGGACATGAGCGGCAAGGTGGCGATCGTGACGGGGGCCGGTTCGGTCGGACCCGGCTGGGGCAACGGCAAGGCCGCGGCGACGCTGCTCGCCCGCCAGGGCGCTGCGGTGTTCCTGGTCGATATCAACCCGGCGGCGGCGGCGGAAACCCACGCGATCATCGCGGCCGAAGGCGGCACCTCGGCCACTCATCGCACCGACATGCTGGTCGCCGCCGAGGTGGAGGCGATGGTCGCCGCCTGTCTCGCCCGGTTCGGCCGGCTCGATATCCTGGTGAACAACGTCGGCGGCTCGGCGCCGGGTGATGCGGTGACGATGACCGAGGAGGTCTGGGACCGGCAGATCGATTTCAACCTGAAGACCGTGTTCCTCGGCTGCAAATACGCGCTGCCGGTGATGGAGCGGCAGGGCAAGGGGGCGGTCGTCAACGTCTCCTCGGTGGCCGGGTTGCGTAACGACGGACACGGCGGGCGCACGCATGTCGGCTACAGTTCGTCGAAGGCGGCGGTGATCCAGTTCTCGCGCTCCACCGCCGGCGCCTGGGCGGCCAAGGGCGTGCGCGTCAACACCGTGGTCCCCGGCCTGATGCACACGCCGCTGGTGGAGAGCCGGCTGGCCAAGACGGTGGCCGGCGGCGATGCGGCGGCGCTGATCGCCAGCCGCAACGCGCGCTGCCCGATGGGGCACATGGGCACCGGCTGGGATGTCGCCAACGCCGTGGTCTTCCTCGCCTCCGACGAGGCGGGCTACATCACCGGCACCGAGATCGTGGTCGACGGCGGCCTGATCCTGGCATCGCCGTAACAAACACCGGAGGAAACCGACATGGCCGCACCGAGATTTCCCGAACTCACCCCCGAGACCATGACGCCGGAGCAGCGCAAGGTTGCCGAGGCGATCCAGTCCGGCCCGCGCGGCGCCGGCTTGCGCGGGCCGTTCAACGCGCTGCTGCGCGCCCCCGATCTGGCCGACCTGGTGCAGCGGGTCGGCGCCTATGTGCGCTTCTCGAGCTCCCTGCCGGCGGCGCTGAACGAACTCGCGATCATCATCGCCGGGCGGCACTGGACCGCGCAGTACGAATTCTACGCCCATCGCAAACTGGCGATCGCCGCCGGCCTGTCGCCCGCGATCTGCGATGCGGTGGCGGCGCATCGCCGGCCCGCGAACATGAGCGCCGATGAAGCCGCGGTCTATGACTTCGCGTCCGCCCTGGTCGGCACCGGCGCGGTGTCGGACGCGCAGTACGAGGCGGTGCAGTCGCGCTGGGGCGAGCGTGGGGTGATGGATCTCACGGGGGCGATCGGATATTACAGCCTCGTATCCATGGTGCTGAACGTCGCCGGCGTGCCGCTGCCGCCGGGCGAGACCCCGCCGCTCAAGCCCCGCGCCTGAGGGCGGGCGCGAGGGGGCTCCGGGGCGTGGCGCCGGCGGACGCGGCGTTGCTGGCGCGCGCGCGGGCGCTGGTGCCCGCACTCGCCGCCCGCGCCGCGGCGGCGGAGGCGGCGGGCGAGGTGCCGGCGGAAACGATCGCCGATTTCCGCGCCGCCGGCCTGCTGCGGGTGTTGCAGCCGCGCCGGTTCGGCGGGCGCGGCGGGACCTTCGCGCTGTTCTCCGCGATCGTCGAGGACCTCGCCGCCGGCTGCGCCGCGTCGGCCTGGGTCTATGCGGTGCTGGGCGAGCATCAATGGGTGATCGCCTGTTTCCCGGAAGCGGCGCAGCGCGAGGTCTGGGACGCGGACCCGGAAGCGGTGGCCTGCTCCTCCCTGCTGCCGCGCGCCACGGCGCAACCGGCCGCGGGCGGCTGGCGGATTTCCGGTCGGTTTCCGTTCTCCTCGGGATCGGCGCATGCGCAATGGGCGATCCTGGGCGCGTTGTGCGACGCCGGGGCGGGGCCGGAGCCGCGCTACCTGCTGGTGCCGATGGCGGGCGTGACGCGCGCCGACGACTGGCAGGTGCTGGGCCTGCGCGCCACCGGCAGCCGCAGCCTGCTCCTGGAGGAAACCTTCGTGCCCGACCACCGCAGCGTGCGGCTGGCCGACCTGCTGGTCGGCATCCCGCCCGGACGCGCGGCGCATCCGGCGTTCGCGCTGCTGCATGCGCCGCGCACCCTGTTCGTGCCCTATTCGTTGCCCCCGGTGGCGATCGGGATTGCCGCGCGCGCGCTCGGCTTCGCGACCGCGGCGCTGCGTGCGCGGCGGGCGCGCGAGGGCGGTGCGCTGGCCGGGCAGGAATTCGTGCAAGTGGAACTGGGCCGGGCGGCGGCGGAGATCGACACCGCGCGGCTGATCCTGCACCAGGGGCGCGCGCGCGCCGAGGCGAGCCTGGCCGCCGGCGGCCCGATCGATCCGGCGGCGCCCGAGACGCATCGCCGCGACATGGCCTTCGCCGTCGGCCTGGCGCGCGCGGGGGTGGAGCGGCTGTGCGCCCTGGCCGGTACCGAGATCGTCTATGACCGCAGTCCGCTGCAAGGGATGCTGCGCGATCTGCTGACGATCGCCACCCACGGCGTGGTGGCCCCGCGCGAAGCGATGGGCGCGGCCGGGCGGCGGCTGCTGGCGACGCCCGGGGATTAACCCGGCGTCAATCCCCCGCGCGCTAAGACCCAGGTTCGCTCCCGGAGGTCGTGATGCGCGTCCGCACCCTGTTCGTTGCCGCCTTGCTCGCGGTTGCCGTGCCTGGCCTGCTCGGCGCGGTCGTCTCGGCCGGGTCCGCCTGGTCCGCCTGGTCGCGGGCGGATCGGGCCATCGTGCTGGCGCGGGCGCTGGGGGTCGCCATGCGCGCCGCGGTGACCACGGCAGGGGAGCGCGGCTTCCTGCTGGAAACGGCGGCCGGCACCGGCAATGCGCCGGCACTGGCCAAGGTTGCCGCGGCGGGGGCGCGCGACCGCGCGGCGGCGCGGGCGGCATTCGCCGGGCTGGGGCTGTCCACCGAAGCGTTCGATCGGGCGAACGCCGAACTGGCGCGGCTGGTCGCTCGGCTGGAGGCGGCGCGCGGGGAGAAGATGCCGGAGTTAGCACGGCCGGCGCTCGCCGTGCCCACGGCGCTGATGGCCACGCTCGATCGGCTCGACATCCGGGTCCAGCGGCGGCTGATGCGCCAGGACCCTGCGGTGGCGGCCTATACCGGCCTCGCCGGGCTGGCGATGACCCTGCGCGGCGCCGCCGGGCTGCGCGCCGGGCTGGAGCTCGCATGGCTGACCGGGCGCAAGGCCGATCGGGCGCTGATCGCCCGGCTGGACGGGCTGACCGCCGTCGTCGCCCAGGTCTGGGCGATGGTCCATCATCAGGCGGAAGTGCTGCCGCCGGACCGGAGGCTGGCCGCCACCCTGGCCGCTCTGGACCGGAGCTTCTTCGCCACCGCCGAGCCGCGCTTCCGGCAGGTGGTGGAACTGGCCCGCACGCATGACCGCACGACGATCGCGCCGGCCGCGATGCACGCGTTCAACGTGCGCTGGCTGGCCACCTTGCAGGCACCGCGCGATGCGGCCCTGGCGGCGGCGCGGGACCACGCACTGGCCCAGCGCGGGCGGGCGGGGCTTCGCCTGGCGCTGGCCGGCGGCGCGGTGCTGGCGGGGTTCGCCCTGGCGGTCGGCGCCGGGCTGCTGCTCTGGCGCCGGGTGATCGCGGCCTTGGGCCGGCTGACCGGCACGCTCGGCCGGCTGGCTGGCGGCGATCTGGAGACGCCGGTGCCGGATCGGGAGCGTACCGACGAGATCGGCAGCATCGCCCAGGCGGTGGAAACCCTGCGCGTCGGCGCGGTCGAAGCGCGAAGTCTGGCCGCGGTGGCGGCGGCGGAGCAGGAGGCCAAGCTCGCCGAGGCGGCGCGTCTGGCGGCCCTGCTGACCGGCTTCGAGCACGGCGCGGGGGAGGCGGTGGCCGGTGTCGCCGGCGCGGCCGGCACGCTGAAACAGACCGCGCATACGCTGCACGAACTGGCGGAGGGTGCGCGCGGGGAGGCCGGCGGCATCGCCGAAAGCGCCGCCGGCGCCTCTGCCGGGGTGGATCAGCTGGCGGCGGCGACCGAGCAACTCTCCGCCTCGATCCGCGAGATCTCCGCCCGCATGGCGGAGACGGCGGCGGCGGTGGAGCGGGCGGCGCAGGACGCCAACGCCTCGGCCGGACGGGTCGGCGCCCTGGCGGAGACGGCAACCGGTATCGGCGAGGTGGTGCGGCTGATCGAGGACATCGCCGGGCAGACCAACCTGCTCGCGCTCAACGCGACGATCGAGGCGGCGCGGGCGGGCGACGCCGGCAAGGGCTTTGCCGTGGTGGCCGGGGAAGTGAAGGGGCTGGCCAATCAGACCGCGCAGGCCACCGGCCGGATCGCCGCGCAGATCGCCACCATCCAGGCGCGCACGGAGGAATCGGTGGCCGCCATCGCCAAGGTGGCGGAGACGATCGGCGGGCTGACGCTGATCGCCGCGACGGTGGCGAGCGCGGTCGAGCAGCAGCGGGCCGCGACCGACGAGATCGCCCGCGGCGTGCAGCAGGCGGCGCAGGGCACGGCCACCGTCTCGGGCGGGATCGCCGAGGTGCGGCGGCGGACCGAGGCGACGCTCGCCTCGGCCGACGGGATTCGCGGCGTCGCCGCCGAGCTGGAGGGTCGGTTGGGGCTGCTGCGCGGAAGCATCGACACGCTGCTTGCCGGCATGCAGCGGGCGGCATAGGGCCGTTTGGTCAGGCCGGCGGGCGCCAGCCGATCCAGTCCTGGATGCCCCCGCCCATCACCCGCGCCAGATCGGCCCCGGTGAGCCAGGGCAGTTCCTCGGTGAACATGGTCACGCACTGGCGGTAGGAGCACGGCATGCGGGTGATGTCGGTGCCCCAGAAGAACCGGTCCGGGCCGAAGGCGTCGAACATCCGGCGCAGCGGGTCGTGGATGTTGCGGAACGGATAGGCTTCGGACGAATAGGCCGGCGCGCCGGTGGCCTTCACCGCGACGTTCGGGCAGCGGCGCGCGATGTCCAGCAGCGCCGGCAGCGTCTCCAGCGCCGCGTCGTCGCGCGCGGTGCGCACCCAGCCGAGGTGATCGATCAGCAGCCGCAGCTTCGGGTGCCGCTCGGCGATGGCGGCGAAGCGGGGGAGGAACCGCCAGGCCATGGTGGCGACCGGCAGACCGAGCCGCTCGGCCGCCGGCCAGACCCAGTCCATCGTGCCGTCCTCGATCCAGTTGCGCTGGTGCGGCAGCAGCAGCGCCCAGCGCAGGCCCAGCATGCCCGGCCGGTCCTTCCAGGTCTCGATCGTCGCGCGGCTTTCCGGCGCATCGAGCGGGAACTGGCCGAGAATGGCGAAGCGGCCGGGATGGGCCTGCACCGCCGCCACCGCGACCTCGTTGGCGCCCGGGTCCCAACTCGGCGGGTGGATCACCGCGGCATCGACGCCGGCCGCCGCCATTTCGGCGAGCAGTTCCCCGGCGGTGAAGGCGGACACCTGGCGATGCTGCCCGCTCGGCGTGCCGCTGGCCCACAGATGCACCTGCGCATCGACGATCCGCAGGTTCGGCGCGCGTGCCATCAGTGCAGCCCGGCGATCCCGAGCGCGGCGCCGAACCGGCGCGAGGCCTCCAGCGGGTCGCCGTATTTGCGGTGCATCGCCGTGTGCCAGGCGGCGCCGAGCAGCAGCCGGTCGCGGTCGGGGCTGCGGTTCTTGCCGTAATCCTCCAGCATGCACTGGGCGATTTCCTGGTTGTGCGGATCGTTGCCGATCCGGCAGGCCGCCAGCGCGATGCGCCGCACCAGCGGCGCGCGGTCGGGCATGTGGTCGAGACAGGCCTGCGTCCAGGCCAGGCATTCGGCGCCGTCCAGCCGCACGATCGCCGCTTCCACCCGGTCGAGCAGCGCCGCCGCATCCAGCCGGTCGGCCCCGGCCGGCGCGGCGATCGTCACCTGGTGCGTATCGCCCGTGTCGTGCTGGTGCCAGGCCGCGCGGTTGATGAACGATCCGGCCACGAACAGCAGCTTGAGCCGCAGCGGATGGTCGAAATTGTCATAGAACCAGCCGAGCGTGTTGCAGTATTCGTAGCAATGGTGCGGCATCGAGAAGTTGGTGTCGGTCCGCGTCTGAAGCACCAGTTCCGCGGTGGCGATCTGCAGCACGTCCAGGATCTGCCGCGGCCCCTTGCCGGCGCGCAGCAGCGCGGCCAGCTTCTCGATCCACGCGGGTTCCTGCCGGCGGAGCAGCGCCTCGGTCAGTTCCGCCGCTTCCTGCTGGTTCAGTGGCTCGGTGTTGGCGAGCAGCGCGGTTTCCCGCGCGCTTGCCCCGCCATAGGGGACGGCGTGCAGGGCCTCGTCGTCGATGAACATCTTGACGGCGTTGCAGCCCATTTCGTAGGTGGAATACCAGCGCGGTCCCACCGCCATGTCCAGCGCGCCGGCATACAGCACGTCGTGCGCGTTCTCCCAGCCGATCGCCGCGCCGAGCTCCACCGTCGCGCGGGCGCGATACGCCTTGTGCCCGGTGGTGTAGGATTTGTTGTAAAGCATCCGGTCCTGCACATCGATCAGCCCGGCAAACACGAGTTCGGCCAGCACCTCGCGCCGGTGCGCGCGCTCCTCCATCAGGCCGAGGAAACTGCGATAGGCGGGGATCACCTCCCCGCGCTCCACCAGGGTGAGCCACTGGCCCAGGCGCTCGCGCAAATTCCCCTGCGCGCGCAACGGCTCCTGGTCGGCCCAATAGACTTGCGGCCGCGGCGGGTCCGCCACCGGGCCGCCGCGGAAGCCGCGCATGTAGTGGCCCGGCGCCTTGCCGATCTTCTGGTTCCAGATGTCGAGGCCGGTCGGGATATACCAGACCGTCTGCGCCATCGGCAGCATCGCCAGCGGCCCCGGCAGCATCCGGTGCAGGTTCAGCGTCGCGCGGGCCGAGAGCAGGCAGTGATCGTTGTTGACGAAATTCGGGTAGCCGTCGTCGATCCGCTGATGATAGGGCACATGCGTGTAGGGCGCGTGGACGCGCACCGCCTCGGACAGCATTTCCGCCAGCGGCCGCCCGGCGCGCACCAGGTCGTAGTAGACCGCGCTCGCGCCCAGCTGGTCGCGGGCGAGGATGCGCTCCTCCAGCTTCGCATACAGGGACGCCGCTTCGCGCGGCGGGGCGATGGTCTCGGCCTGGGACATGGGCGTTCCTCCGCATGCCGCCGGGTTCGATCCCGGCGTGACTGCCCTATCCTAGGCCCGGCTCGGCGCGGGCGGCAACCTTCCGCCGCCCGCGCCGGCCCGGCTAGTGTCCCGACAGGCAAATACGGTCATCATGCGTCGGGACACTAGCTCTTTGTTTTCAGTGGCCTGCTGGTCCCTGAAATGCGAAGGCATTTCAGGGGCAGGACACTACAGGCTGGCGCGCAGATACTGCGTCGGCAGTTCCGGCTTCACGCCCAGCGTCTTCGCCACCCGCAGCGGCCAGGCCGGGTCGGCCAGCATCGCGCGCGCGACGAACACGAGGTCCGCGCGGCCGTTGGCAACGATCTCGGCGGCGTGGGTCGCCTCCGTGATCAGCCCGACCGCGCCGGTGGCGATGCCCGCCTCGCGTTTCAGCGCCTCGGCGAACGGCACCTGGTAGCCGGGGTGCAGCGAGGGGATCTGCACCGTCGGCGCGATCCCGCCGCCCGAGCAGTCGATCAGGTCCACGTCCCCGCGCGCCGCCAGCATCTTCGCCAGCGCCACCGCGTCCGCCAGCGCGAGGCCGCCCGGCAGGTAATCGACGCAGGACAGCCGCACGAACAGCGGCAGGTCGGCCGGCCATTCGGCGCGCACCGCGTCCAGCACCTCCATCAGCGCCCGCGCGCGGCCGGCCAGATCGCCGCCGTAGCCGTCGTTGCGGCGGTTGGACAGCGGGGAGAGGAACTGGTGCAGCAGATAGCCGTGCGCGGCGTGGATTTCGACCACGCGGAACCCCGCCTCGCGCGCCATCCGCGCGCTGGCGGCGAACTGCGCCACCACGCCGGCGATCTCGGTCGTCGTGAGCGGATGCGGGTCGGTGGCGCCGGCGACGAAGGGAATGGCGCTCGGCGCGTGCGTGACCCAGCCGCCGGCGTCCGGCGCGATCGGCTGGCCGCCCTCGGCCGGGGGCTGGGTCGAGCCCTTGCGGCCGGCATGCGAGATCTGGATCCCCGGCACCGCCCCGCAGCGGGTGATGATGGCGGCCGCCCGGGCGAGCAGCGCCTGGTGGCGCGGATTGTACAGGCCAAGGCAGCGCGGGCTGATCCGCCCGATGTCGGAAACATGCGTCGCCTCCGTGAAGACGATCCCGGCTCCGCCGGCGGCGCGCGCGCCGAGGTGCTGGATATGCCAATCGTCGCCCAGCCCGTCGGTGGCGCTGTACTGGCACATCGGCGCGACGGTGATGCGGTTGCGGGCGGTCACGGAGCGGAACGTGATGGGCTGGAACAGGAGCGGCGTGGCCGCCATGGGAACCTCCGGGGACGGTGGGGCCGCATCGTTGCGGCGGGTCGGGGCGGCTTCTACACCGGGACCAGGAACGGAGGGAAATCCATGCGGCTGAAAGGCAAGATCGCGATCGTCACCGGCGCGGCGCGCGGCTTCGGCGAGGGGATTGCGCGGCGCTTCGCCGCCGAGGGCGCGAAGCTGGTGGTGGCGGACCTGGATCTGGACGGCGCGCGGCGGGTCGCGCGGGAGCTCGGCGCGGTGGCGGCAGGCGGGGACGTGAGCCGGGGCGAGGACGTGGCCGCGATCGTTGCCGCCGCGACCGCGGCCTATGGCGGGCTGGATGTGGTGGTCAACAACGCCGGCACCACGCACCGCAACCGCCCGATGCTGGAGGTGGACGAGGCGACGTTCGACCTGGTGTTCGCGGTGAACGTGAAGTCGATCTACTGGATGGCGCAGGCGGCGCTGCCGGTGCTGCGCGCGCAAGGGCGCGGCGGGTCGATCATCAATATCGGCAGCACGGCGGGGATCAGCCCGCGGCCGGGGCTGGTCTGGTACAACGCCACCAAGGGGGCGGTGAACACCATCACCAAGGCGATGGCGCTGGAACTGGCGAAGGAGAACATCCGCGTCAATTCGGTCTGCCCGGTGATCGGCGCCACCGGCCTGACCGCGGCGTTCATGGGCGGGGAGGATACGCCGGAGGTGCGGGCGC
>JAJZVS010000044.1:13507-14470 GCA_021845555.1 Pseudomonadota bacterium | reverse complement strand
GGGGCGGCGTCATGGCGCGGGGACCGCGATCGCCAGCCAGCCGGCGGCGTCGAACCGCCCGGCCTCGCCGGGGCGCAGCAGCACGGTGGTGGTTTCGGACTCGACCAGCGTCGGGCCGGACAGGCGCTGGCCGGGGGCGAGATCGGCGAAATCGAACACCGCGGCCTCCACCCACCCCGCCGGCACGTCCAGGAACAGCTTGCGGCTCCCCCGGGGGACGGACACGGGGGCGGGCGCGGGGGTGGGCGCGGGAGCCGGCGAGGGCGCAGCCGTGGCGCGGTCCGACACGACGGCGGCCGGTGGCGCCGGCAGCCGGCCGATCACCGACAGCCTTGCGTTCACCAGCACCACCTCCTGCTCCGGCATCGCATAGGTGTAGAGCGCCTGGTGCCGGCGATGAAACGCCGCGGCCAGCAGCGCCGGAAGGTCCCCGGCGTCCCAGTCGATCCCGTCCAGCGGCACCGCGATCTCGAACACCTGTTCCCCGTAGCGCATATCCGCGCTGCGGCGCAGGGCCGCGCCGGCGGCGAGGGCGCCCAGCCGGTCCCGGCCCTCGCGCGCCATCGCCGCGAAGGCCGCCCGCAGCGCGGCGACGTCGATCCCCCGCGTCTGGCCCAGGCTGCGGGTGAGTTCGACCCGCAGATCGGTGTTCAGCATGCCCCACGCGGAGAGCACCGAAGCCGCGCGCGGCACCGCGACCCGGCCGATGCCGAGTTCGCGCGCCACCGCGGTGACATGCAGCCCGGCGGCGCCGCCGAAGGCCAGCAGCGTGTGCCCGCGCGGATCGACCCCGCGCCGCACGGTGGCCAGCCGCACCCCGTCCGCCATGCGGCTGTTGACCAGACGATGGATCCCCGCCGCCGCCGCAGCGGTGTCGAGACCGAGCGCGACGGCCAAGCGCCCCACCGCGGCCGCCGCCGCCGCCTGATCGAGCCGCCGTCGCCCGCCCAGGAGAGCACACGT
>JAJZVS010000044.1:4699-13497 GCA_021845555.1 Pseudomonadota bacterium | reverse complement strand
AGGAAGCGCTCCGGGTCCAGATAGCCCAGCACCAGATTGGCGTCCGTCACCGTCGCCTCGGTCCCGCCGTTGCCGTAGCAGGCCGGCCCCGGATCGGCCCCCGCGCTGGCCGGCCCGACCGCGAGCAGGCCGGAGCGGTCGCGCCGCGCGATCGACCCGCCGCCGGCGCCGAGGGTGACGATCTCCAGCGCCGGCAGGGCGATCCGCGCCTCCCCCACCGTCCGGGTGGCGGCGAGCGTCGCCTCGCCGCCGCGCACCAGGGCGATGTCGGTGCTGGTGCCGCCCATGTCGAAGCCGATCAGGTCGGGACCGAGGCCCTGGCGGGACAGCGCCACCGCCGCCGCCACGCCGCCGGCGGGACCGGACAGCACGGTGCCGGCGGCGAGACGCACCGCTTCTTCCACCGTCGCCACGCCGCCGTGGGAGAGGATGACGAACAGCGGACCGCCGTAGCCGGCCTCCGCAAGCCTGTGCTCCAGCCGGCGCAGATAGGCGCCGATCACCGGCCCCACCGCGGCATTCGCGACGGTGGTGGCGAAGCGTTCGAACTCCTTGATCTGCGGCAGCACCGCGGCTGAGGTGGTGACATAGGCGTCCGGCAGGCGCGCCCGCACCGCGGCGGCGGCGGCCTGCTCATGCGCCGGGTTGCGCCAGGCATGCAGGAAGCAGACCGCGACCGCTGGCACCCGGGCCGCCGCCAGCGCGTCGATCGCGGCGTCGAGCGAGACGGGATCGAGCGGGATTTCTACCGACCCGTCGGCGCGCAGCCGCTCGCGCACGCCGCGCCGCAGCGGACGCGCCACCAGCGGCGCCGGCGGCGGCAGGCGGAGGTTGTAGCGCTCGGGCTTCAGCCCCTCGCGCATTTCCAGGATGTCGCGGTGGCCTTCGGTGGTCAGCATGCCGACGCGCGCCGCCTTGCCTTCCAGCAGCGCGTTGGTGGCGGCCGTGGTGCCGTGCACGATGCGGCTGGCGGCGGCCAGCAATGCCGCGCGGGACAGGCCGAGCGCCCCGGCGGCCAGACGCAGCCCCTCCAGCACGCCCTCGGACTGATCCTCCGGGGTGGTGGCGGCCTTGGCCAGGGTGGTGGCGCCGTCGGGCGCGGCGACTACCACATCGGTGAACGTGCCGCCGACGTCGATGCCGATGATGAAGCTCATGGGCAGCGAGCTTCGCACCGCGCGACGGAGCCTGCCAAGCCCGCGAACGCTGTTCCCCCCGGCGCGGAACCCTGCCATAGACGCGGGAACAATGATCGGCGCGAGCCCGTTGCCCGGCGCCGGTGGAGCCTCCGGATGTCCCTGCCGATCATACCCGATCCGGGAATCGCGCTCGCCCTTGCCCCGGCCCTGCTGCGCGGGCTGGACGGGCGGATCGTGTTCTGGGGCCAGGGTGCGGAATCGCTCTACGGTTGGCCCGCCGAAGCGGCGATCGGGGCCGACGCGCACGCCCTGCTCGCCACCGAGTTTCCCATCCCGCGCACGCAGATCGAGGCGGTCCTGCGCCAGACCGGCGTCTGGCGGGGCGAGTTGCACCAGCAGGCGCGCGACGGGCACCGGCTGGAGATCGCCGCGCACTGGGCGCTGCTGCGCGACGCCGCCGGCCAGCCCTCGGCGGTGCTGGAACTCGGCACCGACATCACCGCCCATCGCCTGGCCGCCGCCGAGCTCGCCCGGATGTCGGCCATGATCGAGGCATGCGAGGACGCGATCGTCGCCCGCGACTCCGCCGGACGGATCATCAGCTGGAACCAGGCCGCCGAACGGATGTCCGGCTACAGCGCCGCCGAGATGCTGGGCCGGCCGGTCGATGCGGTGGTGCCGGCCGAACTGGCCGCGGACGAAGCGCGCCTGCTCGCCCGCGTGCACCGCGGCGAGCGGGTCGAGCGCTACGAGACGACCCGGCTGCACCGGGATGGCGGGCGCGTTCCGTTGTCCGTGTCGCTGGCGCCGATCTACGACAGCGACGGGCAATTGGTCGGCAGCGTCAGCATCGGACGCGATATCTCCCGGCGTCTCAGCGGCCAGAAGGCGCTGCGCGAGACCCGGGCCGAGCTCGTGCACCTGTCGCGCCTCAGCGAGCTCGGGCAGATCGCCTCGGCGCTGGCCCATGAGATCAACCAGCCGCTGACCGCGATCGGCAACTACGTCTCCGGCGCGCGCCGGCTGCTGGCGTCGGGCAATACCGCCGCCGCGCTGACCGCGCTGGAACGCGTGTCCGAGCAGGCCGAACGCGGCGCGCAGATCGTGCAGCGGATGCGCGACTTCATGCGCAAGCGCGCCATCGAGATGCGCGTTGACGATCTGCCCGAGGTGATCGACGAAGCCTGCACCCTGGCGCTGATCGGGGTGCGCGACCGCCCGGTGCGGGTGATCCGCCGGCTCGACCCGGCGGCACGCGTCGCCGTGCTCGACCGGGTGCAGATCGAACAGGTGCTGTTCAACCTGATGCGCAATGCGATCGAGGCGATGGCCGGCGCGCCGGTCCAGGAACTCACTCTCGCCACCGGCCGGAGAGACGACGGAAAGGTGGAAGTGAGCGTCGCCGATACCGGGCCGGGCCTGCCCGAGGAGGTCCGCCGGCGGCTGTTCCAGCCCTTCGTGACCACCAAGCCGAACGGCCTCGGCGTCGGGCTGTCGATCTGCCGCGCGATCGTCCAGGCGCACGGCGGCGAACTGAGCGCCGAGGATCCACCCGGCGGCGGCACCGTGTTCCGCTTCACCTTGGAGGCGCCGCCACCGCCCACGGGCGAGGAAGGCGCAGATCGTTGATCTGCATCAAAGCGCGCCGGCGACGAAGGGCGATCTTCTGCATCCACCCTTTCCCTCCCCGCACCCCGGACCCGGCCATGGCTGCGCAGCTTCGAAACCACCCCTGGCCATGATCGCGACGGCGTCACGTGAGGTCACGCCCGTAGCGACACGCCAGGTCGCGATCGTGGACGACGATGCCGCGGTGCGGGATTCGCTGCGGTTCCTGCTCGGAGTCTCGGGCTACGACGTCGCAACCTACGAGTCCGCTGCCGATTTCCTGGCCCGTTGCGATCGCAGCTTCCTCGCCGGGCTGATCCTCGACCACCACATGCCGCAGGTCACCGGGCTCGAACTCGCCGCGCGGCTGCGCGCGCAGGGCGATGCTCTGCCGATCATGCTGATCACCGGATCGTCCTCGCCGGCAATCGCGGCGCGGGCGAAGGCGCTCGGGATCGCGCAGGTGCTGGAGAAGCCACCGGCGGAGCAGGAACTGCTGCGCTTCGTCGCCGCCGCGCTGGGCGACTGACCTCGGCTCAGGCGGCGCCGTGGCGGATGTTGGCGCTGCGCGCGGGGATGCCGGTCTGTTCGCGGCATACCTGGGCGAAGGCGGCCACGCCGGCACGGATCTCCTCGGCGGTGGGCAGCGCGAAACACAGGCGCAGGTGCGACTTCGCCGCCTCGGCCTCGACCGCCCATTCCGGCCCCGGGTTGAACGCGATCCCCGCCGCCGCCGCAGGCTGCACCAGCGTGCGCACATCGACCGTATCGGGCAGCTTCATCCACAGGAAGATGCCGCCCTTCGGCTGCCAGGTCTCGATCGCGGTGCCGAACTCGCGCGCCAGCGCCTCCTGCATCACCGCGAGCTTGACGTGCAGCCCGGCGCTGAGATGCGCGACATGGGCCGCGAAGTGCCGGGAGAAATATTCCGCCGCCACCATCTGGTCGATCGCGCCGGTGCCGCCGTCGGCCTTGGCCGCGATCATGCGCGCCAGCACCGGCCAGTCGGCCGAGACGTAGCCGAGCCGCAGCGCCGGGGCGAGCGATTTGGAGAACGAGCCGATATGGATCACCTGCGCCGGCGCCAGCGCCCGCAGCGCGGGCGGAGCGGCAACGTCCTGCCAGAGCAGGTCGGCGTAGCACTCGTCCTCGAACACCGGCACGCCGTATTCGGCGCAGAGCGCGAGCAGCGCGCGGCGGCGGTCGAGCGGCAGGATGGAGCCGGTCGGGTTCTGAATGGTGGGGATGGTGTAGAGGTATTTCGGCGTCACCCCTTGGGACTTGCGCTCGGCCAGGATGGCGCCCAGCGCATCGATCCGGATGCCCTCCGCATCGAGCGGCAGCGGGATCACCCGCGCGCCCGACTGGCGAGCCCGCGTGACCGCCCCGGCGTAGGAGAATTCCTCGATCAGCACGGTATCGCCCGGCGCGATCAGCAGCCGGTTCACCAGGTCGATACCCTGGCCGGAGCCGGAGGTGATCAGCAGATCGTCCGCCCCGCAGGCGATGCCGCGGTGCGCCGTGAGCTTGCCGGCGACGAACTCCCGCAAGCCCCGATAGCCCTGCGGCCCCTGGGCGAGGTTGTACATCGCCAGCTTCGCGCCTTCGCGGCGGATCACCGCGGCGGCGGCTTCGGCGAGGCCCTCGATCGGGATCAGCGCCGGATCGTTGTGCCCGCCGATGAAGTTATACGGCGGGAAGCCGGGGAAGCGCGGCGCCGGGGCCGGCACGCCGGGGGCAAACAGGCGTGTGATGTCCATCCCGTCCATCGCTTCCTCCTGGTTCGGCCGCGGCCGCGCGGACCGTTCGCTCCGCCATAGCCGCGTTCGCGCGAGCGGGCGAGCCCCCCGCGACGGCCTGGAAGACCGGTCGCACCTTCGCGGGGCGCCGCTGTAACCCCTGCACCTGCGATCGCGATCGGGGCTTCATCGCCTGCCTGACCATCGGCGTGCGGCGTCCGCCGGGCACCTGCTTGGCGTCGCCGTTCACCGCGGGCGCCACCCTCGCGCGATATCCCGGACCGATCCAGGAGATTTGAGCCAGAGGCTTCGAACGCAATGATGCCGAGTGTGTGAGCCTGTAGGCGAGCTGCCGCGGCGGGCATTGGCCGGGGTGAAGCCTTCCTGGCATTCCACGAAGGAACGTTGGCAGAAGCGTTGGCGCGACAACAGCGCCTGGCGGCCACGGCGCCGATGCAGAGCGGCGTGATGGCGCGCATCGGGGTGCTGTTTGGAGCGTAGGACTGACCGTATCGCGGCCCCCGCCCGCAAAGCCACGGAAAATTGCGCCGACGCTATGCGTCTGGCCCCCGCAGCACGCCCGCCAGCCGCAACGCGATCAGTCCCATCAGGCAAGCCGCGCTGAACCCGTTCAGCGCTGCCAGCCGCGCGTCCTCCGCCGCCGTCAGCGCCAGGATCGGCTGTCCGAACGCTGTTGCCGGCATCAGCAGCGGCAGGATCGGCAGCCCGGCCGCCGTCAGGGTCAACACCCGCCCCTGCAGCAGCGCGGCCAGCGCGATGCAGGGCAGCAGGAACAGCCCCACGCCGCTCTCCGGCCCCAGCAGCTTCATGCACCACACGGTATTGACCGTGCCCACCAGCCACAGCGCCGTTCGCGCCGCGTCCGGCCGCCACCGCGCCAGCGCCGGGACGGCCAGGAACAGCGGCATCGCACCCATGGTCAGGAATGCCGCATGGCCGCGCGCCCAGCCCGCCACCGCGATCACGTAGAGCGGATAGAACGGCCCATTCGACCCCAGGACCAGCGCCACGAAACACGCCGCCGCCGTCGCCGGATCGGGATGCGATCCATAGGCGCGGATCGCCGCGCGCAGGCTCATCGCGGGCGCAGCCGGTAGTGGCTGATCCCCCAGTCGCGGCCCTCGCGCGCGCCGAACAGCCCGGCGGTGGCCAGGAAGAACAGCCGCCAGCGGCGCTTCCACAGGCCAGCCTGGGGGCCATACACCGCGCGCAGGATCGGTTCGATCGCGGCTTCGTTGGCGTCGTAGCGGGCCAGCCAGTCGTTGGCGGTGCGCTGATAGTGCAGGCCGCTCCAGCGCCAATCGGCTTCCAGGACGAAGCGCTCGTCCAGCTCGCGGATCAGCCGGTGGCTCGGCATGATCCCGCCGGTGAAGAAATGCTGGGCGATCCAGTCGGCCTTGTCGTCGTGGTCGAAGGCATAGGGCGCCAGGCGGTGGCTGAACACGTGCAGGAACAGCCGCCCGTCCGGTACCACCCAGCCATGCACGCGCTCCAGCAGCGCGCGCCAGTTGCTCATGTGCTCCCACATCTCCACCGAAACCACGCGGTCGAACCGCGCGCCCACATCGAAGGCCGCGGGATCGAAGCGGTTCATGTCGGCGGTGATGACCCGGACGTTGCCGATCCCGCGCGCCGCCGCCGCGGCCTCAATGAACGCCCGCTGCGGGGCGGAATTGGAGACGGCGACGATCGTCGCGCGCGGAAAGCGCTCCGCCATCCACAAGGTCAGCGACCCCCAGCCGCAGCCGAGTTCCAGGATCCGCTGCCCGTCGGCCAGTTCGGCATGGGCGGCGGTTTCCACCAGTGCGCGTTCCTCGGCGGCGTCCAGCGTGTCGGCGCCGTCGCCATACAGGCAGCACGAGTATTTCCGCCGCGCCCCCAGCACCTGGTCGAAGAACGCGGCCGGCAGTTCGTAATGCTGGGCGTTGGCGGCCTCGGGCGTGCGGGCGATCGGGTAGTCGCGCATGCGCCGCGCGAAGTCGCGGTCAGCCTCGGGCGGGGTGCGGTCCAGGCGCCGGCCGGTGCGTTCCACCAGCAGGGCGATCCCGGCCCTGGTCAGCGCGTCGGGCAGGGGGAGGCGCTCGACGGCGCCGGTGGCGGCGGCGACCAGGTTCATTTCAGGCTCCATTTCGGCAACGGCAGGAACGGGCGGGTGCGCGCCTGGTAGGCGCGATAGGCGTCGCCGCGGGAGCGCAGCATCGCTTCCTCCAGCGGCGGGATGCCGGAGACATGCACCAGCAGCCAGTACATCACCGCCGGCGCGGCCAGCGCCAGCCAGCCCGCGGGGTAGGCGGCGGAGATCGCCAGCAGCGGCCAGGCGCACCAGGCCAGGAACTCGAAGAAATAATTCGGGTGGCGCGACCAACGCCACAGCCCGACGGCGCAGACCTGCCCGCGGTTGGCCGGTTCGCGGCGGAAGCGCAGCAGCTGCTCGTCGGCGGCGTTGCCGCCCAGGATCGCGAACAGGAATACCGCCGCGCCGGCCGCGTCGCCAATGCCCAGCGGGGCCGGGTTGCGCGCGGCCAGCAGCATCGCCAGCGCCAGCAGCGCGGCCACCGCGGCCTGGATCTGCAGGAAGGCGAACATCCGGCGCTGGAACCCCTCGCCCCACTCCGCGCGCAACCTGGCGTAGCGGGCGTCCTCGGTCCCGTGGCTGGTGCGGCGCAGGATGTAGCCGCCCAGCCGCAGCGCCCAGGCGGCCGCCAGCGCCGCCACCAGCCACGCCCGAAGCCCGCCCGCGCCGCCCGCCAGCGCATAAGCCACGCCCGCGCCGCCGAGCGCGAAGGTCCAGATCACATCCACCCAGCCGGCGTTGCCGGTGCGACGCTGCACCGCCCACGCCAGCATCATGGCCAGCGACACCCCGGCCGTGACCGCCAGCACGATCATGCCGTCCCCCCGCAGCGCGCGATGAAGCGCAGCGTCGCCCGCCGCACCGGCAGCAGCGGCGCCAGGACCGAGGCGAATCCGCCGATCAGCGCGCGATGTCCCAGGCCGCGATAAAGGTGCAACTCCGCCGTCGCCCCCGCCGAATGGAGCCGCGCCGCCAGGCGCCGCGCGTTGCCGGGATCGACCACCCGGTCCGCGGTGCCGGCCGCCAGCAGCATCGGCGGCGCCGAGGCGGTGACGTAGGTGATCGGCTGGCTCGCCGGCCAGGCCGCCTCCGGACCGAAGATCGCCTTCAGGGTGGGGCTGCGCAGCGGCAGGAAGTCGTAGGGACCGGCCAGGCCGATCACCCCGGCGATGCGCCCGCGCGCCATGCCCGCCGCGCGCAGATAGCGCGCGTCCAGAGCCAGCAGCGTGGCGATCTGCGCGCCGGCGGAATGTCCCATTAGGAACAACCGTCCCGGATCGCCCCCCTGCGTCGCCGCGAACGACCGTGCCCAGGCGACCGCGGCGGCGGCATCCTCCATGAAGGCGGGGAAGCGGACCTCGGGATACAGGCGGTAGTCGGGCACCAGGGTCAGAATGCCACGCGCGGCCAGCGCGGCGGCGACGAAACGGTACATGCCCCGCTCGCCTTCCTCCCAGCCGCCACCGTAGAAGAACACCACCACCGGCGCCGGCGCCGATGCGGCGGCGCGGGCGGGGAGATAGGCATCCAGCCGATGTCGCGGCCCCGGCCCGTAGGCCAGGCCCGCCCGCACCGTCACGCCGCGCCGCGGCGCCAGCCGGTTCAGCAGGTTCACGGCAAACCCGGCGCGCGCCGGTGCAGGTGGAGCAAGGACGGCCGACACCGCGCTACATCCCCAGCAGCGGGCGCACCAGCCGGCCGAGCCAGCCGTGCGGGCGCAGATGATGCGTGGTGGCGATCAGGCAGACGCAGTCCTCGCCCGCCAGCGCGCGCGGGGTGTGGTCCAGCGCGGCGTCGGCCTCCACGCAGTCGCCGGCCGCGAAGGTGCCGGTGCCGTCGGCGAAGGCGCCGGACAGGACGCAGGTGGTCTCGGTCCCGGTATGGCCATGGGTGAGCAGCGCGCGGCCGGGGGCGACGCGGATCAGATCGAGCCGGCTGTCGGTGGCATCGCGCGGCAGCAGATTCATGATCGCGATGCCCGGCGCGACGCGGCGCCAGCGACCGGAGGCGAGGGCGGCGAGATCGAACGCGGGCGCCGCCGGGGGCGCTTCGACCGAGGCCGCGTCCAGCCGCGCCAGCGTCCGGGCCAGCGCGTCCGGCGCCATCGGCGCCGGCGGCAGTGCGTCCAGCAGGGCGCCGCCGGCAGCCTCGGCGACGCGCAGGCCGGAAGCGCAGGCGGGGCAGCGCGCGGCGTGCACCGCGATCACCCGGGCGTGC
>JAJZVS010000044.1:0-4689 GCA_021845555.1 Pseudomonadota bacterium | reverse complement strand
CATGGTGCCGGCGGCGCAGGCGATCAGGCTTGCCTCGGCCGGATGGTGGCGGATCATGCGTCCTCTCCCAGCGCCGCGCGCAGCCGGGCCATGGCCAGGCGCAGGCGCGATTTCACGGTACCGAGGGGGATCGCGAGCGCGGTCTCCATCTCGCTGTGTGAACGTTCGTCGAAATAGGCCAGGCGCAGGGCCTCGGATTGCTCCGCCGGCAGCATGGCGATCGCGTCGTGCAGCCGGCGGGCGCGCTGGTCGGCGGCCAGCAGCGCATCGGCCTGGGGCGGGGGGGGCGCGTCGTCGGTGGGGTCCGTGACCGGGATCGCGAGCCGGGCGCGGCGCAGCGCGTCGATGCGCAGGTTGCGCGCGATGGCGAAGATCCAGGCGGCGGCGGTCGCGCGGCCGGGGTCGAACTGGTCGGCCTTGCGCCAGACCGCCAGCAGCGCCTCCTGCGCCAGTTCCTCGGCCTGCGCGGCGTCGGCGCCGCGCCGTTGCAGGAAGGTCTTCACCCGCGGGGCGTAGTGGGCGAACAGCGCGGCGAAGGCCGCGCGGTCGCGGTCGGCGGCGATCGCGAGGATCAGGGCCGCGTGGGAACTCTCCCCCGGCATATCGGTCATGGCGTCGGTCCCCGGCCAGGGCGAGACCATCCCGATCCCTCCCCGAACCGCCCATGGCTGGCGCGAAACATACATGCCCCCTTTACGCAGGACCGGGCGCATCGGATCACCGACGGTGGCGGTGATCCAACCCGGCCGGCGGATCGTAGTCCCGTTCGCATAGCACTTGTGGCGGAGCACATGCGGGGCACGGAGCGGCTGCGGATCGCGGTGGTAGGGACCGGCATCTCGGGGATGGCGGCGGCCTGGCTGCTGCACCCAACCCATGAGGTGACGGTCTATGAAGCCGCGGCCCAGCCCGGCGGGCACAGCCACACGGTGGAGGTGCCGGGCGCCGCCGGCCCGGTGCCGGTGGACATGGGCTTCATCGTCTATAATCCGCCGGCCTACCCGAACCTGACCGCGTTGTTCCGGCACCTGGACGTGCCGACGCACGCCTCCGACATGTCCTTCGCGGTCTCCTTGCGCGGCGGCGGGTTGGAATATGCCGGGACGGACCTCGCCGGGCTGTTCGGGCAGCGGCGCAATCTGGTCCGGCCGCGCTTCTGGGCGATGCTGCGCGACCTGACGCGCTTCTACCGCGAGGCCGGGGCGGATGCGCTGCAACTGGACCCGGACACCACGCTCGGCGCCTATCTGGCCGCGCACGGCTATGGGGTGGCATTCACGCACGATCACCTGCTGCCGATGGCCGCCGCGATCTGGTCCGCCCCCGCCGAGCGCATCGCCGCCTATCCGGCGCTGGCGTTCATCCGCTTCTGCCAGAACCACGGGCTGTTGCTGCTGCGCGACCGCCCGCAATGGCGCAGCGTGATCGGGGGTAGCCGTGAGTATGTCCGGCGCCTGACCGCGCCCTATGCTGCCGCGATCCGCCTGAACTGCCCCGTGCGCGCGATTCGGCGCGTGCCGGGCGGCGTTGCGCTGCGCGCCGCGGACGGGGAGGAAGTCCGCTACGATCACGTGGTGATGGCCACGCACGCCGACCAGGCCCGGGCGCTGCTGGCCGATCCCTCGGGGGCGGAGGACGCGCTGCTGGGCGCGGTGGGCAGCACCCGCAACGAGGTCGTGATGCACCGCGACCCGGCGCTGATGCCGCGGCGCCGGCGGGTCTGGGCGAGTTGGAACTATATCGGCGCGGCCTCGGGCGATGCGCTCTGCGTGACCTATTGGATGAACCGCTTGCAGCGCATCCCCGGCGCCGGGCCGGTGTTCGTGACGCTGAACCCGGTGCGCCCGCCGGCGCCGGGGAGCGTGCTGCACCGCGCCCATTTCGATCATCCGCTGTTCGATGCCGCCGCGTTGCGCGCCCAGCGCGACCTGTGGTCGTTGCAGGGGCAGCGCCGCACCTGGTTCTGCGGCGCCTGGCTCGGTGCCGGGTTCCATGAGGACGGGGTGCAGGCGGGCCTCGCCGTCGCCGAGGCGCTGGGCGGGGTGCGCCGACCCTGGCGCGTGGCGGGCGAGTCGGACCGGCTGGCGCTGCCGTCCGCTGCGCGGGCGCTGGCGGCATGAGCATCTCGGCACTCTACACCGGCACGGTGGTGCACACGCGCATGCGACCGGTGCGGCACCGGCTGCGCTACCGGATGCTGATGTTGCTGCTGGACCTGGACGAGGTTCCGACGCTGGCAGGGCGGCTGCGGCTGTTCTCCGCCGAACGCTTCAACCTTTTCGGCTTCGCCGCGCGCGATCATCTGGTCCCCGGCGTCGGGACCCTGCGCGCGCAGGTGGAGGCGGCGCTGACCGCCGCGGGGATCGCCCCCGACGGCGGGCCGATCCGCCTGCTGGCGATGCCGCGGGTGCTGGGCAGCGCGTTCAACCCGCTCAGCCTCTTCTTCTGCCATGGGCGCGACGGGGCGCTACGCGCGGTGCTGTATGAGGTGCACAACACCTTCGGCGAGCGCCACAGCTATCTGATCCCGGTGGATCAGCCCGGTCTGCCGATCCGCCAGGAATGCGCCAAGGGCTTCTACGTCTCCCCGTTCATGGACATGGCGCTGCGGTACCGCTTCCGGCTGATCCCGCCGGGCGAGACGCTGGGACTGGCGATCGAGGTGCGCGACGCAACCGGCCCGGTGCTGACCGCCGGCCTCGCGGCGCGGCGCGAGGCGCTGACGGACGGCGCGCTGCTGCGCGGTTTCCTGCGCCATCCGCTGCTCGCCGCCCAGGTGCTGGGCGGGATCCATTGGGAGGCGGCGAAGCTCTGGCGCAAGGGGATGCGCGTGCGGCCCCGCCCGGCCCCGCCGGCGGAACCGGTGAGCATCGTCCTGCCGCGGAGGGCGGCATGAGCGGACGTGCGATCGCGGGACCCGCGCCCTGGACGCTGCATCCCGGCCGGGCGCTGCTGGCGCGCGTGCTCGGCCGGATCGAGGCCGGCGCGCTGACCGTGATCCTGCCCGGCGGAACCCGCGCGCGTCACGCCGGCCCCGCGCCGGGACCGGAGGCGGTGCTGGTGCTGCATCGCTGGCGCGCGCTGCGCCGGTTGGCGACCGGCGGGGACATCGGGTTCGCCGAGGCCTATCTCGATCAGGACTGGTCCAGCCCCGATCCGGTGGCGTTGCTGGAACTGGCGGCGCGCAACATGGCGCGCATCCCCGGCGCCGAGGGCGGGGCGTTGCCGGTCCGCCTGTGGCACCGGCTGCGCCATCGGGCGCGCGCCAATACCCGCGCCGGCAGCCGGCGCAACATCATGGCGCATTACGACCTGGGCAACGATTTCTACGCGCAATGGCTGGATCCGGGGATGAGCTATTCCTCGGGGATCTACACCGATCCGGCGGCCGATCCGGTGGCCGGGCTGGACGCGGCGCAGGCGGAAAAGCAGAACCGGGTGCTGGCGTTGCTGGACCTGCTTCCGGGTCAGCGGGTGCTGGAGATCGGTTGCGGCTGGGGCGGGCTGGCCGAGCGCATCGCCGTGGCCGGCGCGCATGTCACCGGACTGACCCTGTCGCCGGCGCAGCTGGACCATGCCACCGCGCGGCTGGCGCAAGCCGGGTTGGACCGGCGCGCCGAACTGCGGTTGCAGGACTACCGCGACACCGACGGCTGCTTCGACCGCATCGTCTCGATCGAGATGATCGAGGCGGTGGGCGAGGCCTACTGGCCCACCTATTTCGCGGCCCTGCGCGCGCGCCTGGCTCCCGGTGGCGTCGCGGTGCTGCAGGCGATCACGATCGCCGACGACTGGTTCGAAACGTACCGCCGCGGCACCGATTTCATCCAGCGCGCCGTGTTTCCGGGCGGGATGCTGCCCTCGCCGGGGGCGATCGCGGCGCTCGCGGAACGCCACGGGCTGGCGGTGCGGGCGCGGGAGAGTTTCGGCGACAGCTACGCACGAACGCTGGCGGCCTGGCGGGCGCGGTTCCATGCCGCCTGGCCGACGATCGCGGCGATGGGCTTCCCGCCGCGGTTCCGCCGGCTGTGGGATTACTACCTGGCGTATTGCGAGGCCGGCTTCCGCGCCGGCCGCGTGGACGTGGGGCTTTGGCGGCTGGAGCCACGCTGATGCCAGGCCGGCGCGCTGTCCTGGCCGCGGCCGCGGCCACCTTCGTCCCGCCCGCCTTCGTTCCGCCCGCCTTCGTTCCGCCGGGGCCACCGGTTGCGGGCGTGCCGCGCACCGGCGCGCTACGCTTCCGGCTGCTGCGCGAGGGGTCGGCGATCGGCACCCATACGCTGCTGTTCCACCCCGCGCCGGGCGGGTTCGCGATCGCCATCGCGGTGGACATCGCGGTGCGCTTCGGACCGCTGGTGCTGTACCGCTACCGGTTGCGCGGTTCCGAGACCTGGCGGGGCGGGCGCTGCATGGCCGCGGCGTCCCGCACCGATGACGACGGGACCGCAAAGACGATGCGTGCGACCCGCGATCCTGCCGGGCTGTGGATCGAGGGGACGGGAACGCCGCGCTACCTGGCGCCGGCGGATGCGCTGGTGGCCTCGCACTGGAACCGGCAGGAATTGCGGGGGCCGTGGATCAATCTGGAGAACGGGAAACTACTGTATCCGCGTGTCGCGCCGCTGGGCGCGGATCCGGTGCTGACGGCGGGTGGGGCGCGCGTACCGGCCGACTGCTTCGCGGTGACCG
>JAJZVS010000043.1 GCA_021845555.1 Pseudomonadota bacterium | reverse complement strand
ATGCGGCCCGTGCCCGATCACCACGTCGGCCCCGGCTTCCACCGCCGCGTGCGCGGTCTCGCGCATGTATTCCAGCACCTCCTTGCCGAGGCCCCAATGCACCGACGCCACGACGACATCGGCGCGCGTGCGCAGCGCGGCGATATCGTCCGTGAATGAGCGCAACGAGTCCGGGTCCGCCCAGGTGCGCACGACCGGCGGCAGGCCAGGGCGGTTGAGCGGAGGAATTTCCGGCCGCGTCTTGTGTACCGGCACCTGCCAGGCGGTCTCCGCGCGCAAGACAGCGATGCCGGGGGTCACCGGCCCCGCCGCATGGTTGGTCGGCCAATAGACCGCGCTGCGTTGCAGGAAGCCGAACCGCAGCCCGCCTCGCGTCACGATCGCCGACGCGTTGGCCGCCGCGCGGTCGGCACCGGCGCCGGTATGCGGGATCGCGAGCGCGTCCAGCCGCGCGATCGAGGCGAGGATCGCCGCATCGCCGTAGTTCACGTTGTTGGCCAGGCCGACGGCGGCGAAGCCGGCCTGACGCAGCGCCTCCCCGGCCGGACCGGGCGCGGCGAAGAATCCCTCGTTATGGAACGAATGTCCGCCGGGGGGATCGTACAGGCAACATTCCAGGTTGCCGAACACGGCGGTAGCCGCCGCGAGGTCCTGCCGCACGCGCGCGAACGGAACCGAAGGATCGGTCACGTTCATCAGGTTCACGTCGCCGGTCAGGAGCAGGGTTGCCGTCATCGCCGCCTCCCCGGCCCGAGGTTTGACAACAGTCCACGCCGGGCCCTGAATATTTGGAACAGAAACGGCGCCCAGGTTACGGCGCGCCCCCGGCGCGGTGCAAGCGCGGGGGTGGGGTAAAGGAACGGCCGCATGGGACTGACAGCTTCCGTTTGCGCGCTGCTGGACGGCATCGGCCACGACCGGCTGACCGATGAAGCCCGCGCCGCGGCACGCCGGCTGGTGGCCGACGGGATCGCGATCGCCATCGCCGGCACCACCGAACCCGCGATCGGCCTGCTCACCGCGCATGAACGGGAACAGGGATCGGCGCCGGTCTGCACCGCGCTCGGCCAGGGGTTCCGTCTCGGCCCGGTGGCGGCGGCGCGGCTGAACGGCGCGGCGATGCACGTGCTCGATTACGAACCGATGTGGTCGCCGGCAACCCATGCGCTTTCCACAACCCTGCCGGCGATTCTGGCGCTGGCGGAACGAGGCGACGTCAGCGGCAAGGACGTGCTCACCGCGCTGGTGAAGGGAATCGAGATCCAGGGATGGCTGCGCGAAGCCTCGGGCGTGTATGAGGCGCGCAACCACGCCTTCCATCCACCCGGCGTGGTGGGGCCGCTCGGCGCGGCGGTGGCGGCGGGACATCTGCTGGGCCTCGATCCCGCCAGGATGGGCCATGCGATCGGCATTGCCGCGTCGCGCGCCGGCAGCCTGCTGGCGAACGCCGGAACGATGACGAAATCGACCCATTGCGGCAACGCCTGCGCCGCCGGGCTGGATGCTGCCCTGCTCGCCGCGCGGGGCTTCACCGCCGAGCCGACCATCCTGGAATCGCCGCGCGGCTTCGGCGCCGCCTTCAGCCACGACAGCTTCCAGGGCGAACTGCTGGAACGCATCGGCCCGCCGTACCGGATCGTCGTGCCAGGCTACGCGCTGAAAATGTTTCCGAGCCAGTACGGTACCCATTTCGGCATCACCGCCGCGCTCGAACTGCGCGCCAAGATCGGCGATCCGGCGCGTATCCGGGCGGTGACATTCACCGCGCCCGACATGCCCTATGTGAACCGCCCGCTGCCGGAGACAGGCCTCGCCGGCAAGTTCTCGCTGCAATACACGGTGGCAGCAGCACTGTTGGACGGCGCGGTGGCGATCCGCACCTTCACCGATGCGCGGGCCCAGGCGGCCGATATCCGCGCGCTGCTGAGCAGAATCACGCTGGTCACCGACCTAGACATTCCGGCGCGCTTCGAGAAGATGCACGTCCGGCTGGAGGCGGAACTCGACGACGGCACCCGCGTCGCCACCCGCTGCGAGGGGCCGCGCGGGCACTGGTCCGCCGCCCCGGTGCCGGACGCCGATCACCGTCGCAAGCTGGAAGATTGCCTTGCTACCAGGATGCCCGCCGATACCGCCGCGCAGCTGCTCGATCGCGCGAGCGCGATCGAAACGCTCGATCCCGCCGGCGTGCGCGCGCTGATCGCTACCGCCGGCCTGTTCACGGAGACGCGCCCATGAGCCTGACAACCGACCTCGCCGCCCGCATCCTCGCGATCCGCTTCGCCGACCTGCCCGATCAGGTGGTCGCGACGGCGAAGGTCGGCATCCTCGACACGGTGGGCGTGACGCTGGCCGGCGCGGTCGAACCCTGCGCGCGCATCGCCGCGCGCGTCGCCGGCGCGGGTTCCGGCCCGGCGCTGGTGTTCGGCACCACCCAGGGGGCGTCCCCGGCGGATGCGGCGTTCATCAACGGCACCGCCTCCCACGCGCTCGATTTCGACGATTGCATGGACGCGTTCGGCGGCCATCCCTCCGCGCCGCTGGTGCCGGCGCTGTTTGCGCTCGCCGAGGGGCGCGCAGTCAGCGGGCGCGACCTGATCGCCGCCTATGTCGCCGGGTTCGAGACCGAGACGCGCATCGCCCGCGCGGTGCATTTCCACCACTACGACAAGGGCTGGCACCCGACCGCGACGCTCGGCAGTTTTGGCGCCGCCGCCGCCTGCGCGCATCTCCTGCGCCTGTCGCCGGAGCAGACGGCCACCGCGCTCGCCATCGCCGCGTCGTTCTCCTCGGGCCTCAAGGCCAATTTCGGCACCATGACGAAGCCCCTGCATGTCGGCCATACCGCGCGCAACGGGCTGACCGCCGCACTGCTCGCCGCCGAGGGCTTCACCGCGAACCACGGCGTGTTCGAGCATCCGCACGGTTTCTTCATGGTGTTCAACGGCGCCGGCAACTTCGACCCCGCGGCGGTGCTGCGCGACTGGGGCGCGCCGTTCGAGATCGTCGGCAACGCCCTTTCCATCAAGCAGTACCCGTGCTGCGGCAGCACCCATCCGGCGATCGACGCGATGCTGGAACTGCGCGCGGCGCACGGGCTGGATGCGGCCGCGGTGGAGCACGTGACCTCGCTGACCCACGCGCGCCGGCTTGCGCATACCGACCGGGCCGATCCGCGCAGCCCGCTCGATGCCAAGTTCAGCGTGCAGTATTGCGTCGCCCGCGCGCTGGCGGAAGGTCGCGTGGTGCTGTCGCATTTCGAGGCCGGCGCCTACGACGAACCCGACATCCGCCGGCTCATGCAGCGGGTCCAGGCCACGCCCTATCCCGGCCTCACGGTGGCGGACAGCCAGACCTTCGGCGCCGAACTCCGCGTGCTGACCAAGGACGGGCGCATGCTGACGCAACGGGTGGACAATCCGCTCGGCCGCAGCGGCGAGCATGTGCTGGGAGCCGCGGCGCTGGAAGCCAAGTTCCGCGACTGCGCCGCGCGCAGCCTGCGCCCCGGTGCGGTCGATCAGACTCTCGGCCAGCTCACCTGGTTGGAGAAGCTGGACGACGTCGCCACCTTGCGTGCCGCGCTGGCGTCCGGGGTGGCCTGAGGTGCACGACCCCGCCCCCGACGGCGGGCCGACCGATGGTCTGGCCGGCTGGATCGCCGGCCTACGCTTCGACGACATTCCGACCGCGGCGATCGAGCGGATCAAGCTGCTGATGCTCGATTCCTTCGGCTGCGCGCTGTTCGCCGCCGACCTGCCCTGGAGCCGGCTGCTGCGCGAGACGTTGGGGGCGATCGATCATACCACCCCGGGCTGCGCCGTCTGGGGCACCGCGGAGCGTCTGTCGGCACCGCATGCCGCGCTGGTCAACGGCACGCTGGTGCAAGGGTTCGAACTCGACGACGTGCACCGCGTCGGCGTGCTGCATGTCGGCGCAGTGACCCTGCCGGCGATCGCCGCGATCGCCGAGACGCACCCCGGGATGAGCGGGCGCGACCTGCTGACCGCCGCGATCGCCGGGTACGAGACCGGGCCGCGCGTCGGGCTGTGCATGGGACCGGAACATATCGGCCAGGGGTGGCACTCCGGCGCCACGGTCGGCGTGTTTTCCGCCGTCGCCGGGGCGGCGCGGGCGCTCGGTCTCGATCCCGCGCGTACCGCGCATGCGATCGGGATGGCGGCGACGCAGTCCTCGGGGCTGATGGCGGCGCAATATGGCGCGATGGTCAAGCGCATGCACGCCGGCCACGCCGCGCGCAGCGGGGCCCTGTCGGCGCTGCTGGCCGCGCGCGGCTTCACCGGCATCGGGGGCGTGTTTGAGGCGCCCTATGGCGGGTTCTGCACCACCTTCTCCCGCTCGGAGGATCGGTTCGACCTGGCGCAACTCACGGGCGGACTTGGCACGCGCTGGGAGACGTTGCGGATCGCGCTGAAATTCTACGCCTGCGTCGGGTCGAACCACACCACGCTGGACGCGATCCGGACCCTGCAGGCGGACCATCCCTTCGGCCCCGACGATGTCGCCGCGATCACCGTGCACGGTTCGCGCGTGACCGTCGATCACGTCGGCTGGCCATACCGGCCGGACGGGCTGACCGCGGCGCAGCTCAACCTGCCCTATTGCGTCGCCACCCTGTTGCTGGAGGGCGATGCCTTCGTCGATCAGTTCACCGAGGCGGCGGTGGCCGACCCGGCGCGTATGGCGCTGGCCGCGCGTGTCGCGGTGCGCGAGGACCCTGCCATCACCGCGCGGGGGCGCACCGCCCGTCACGCGGTCCGGGTGGCGGTAACGTTGCGCGACGGCACGGTCCTGCGCCAGGCGGTGGAGGCGCCGCGCGGCAGCGAGGAAAGCTTCGCCAGCGCGGACGAGGTCATCGCCAAGTTCCACAAGCTCGCCGCCCGGCGCCTGGCGCCGACCCACGCGGAGCGGATCGTGGCGCTGACGATGACGCTGGAGAACCTGCGGGACGCCGGCGATCTGCTGGCCGCCCTCGCTGGGGGGAGTGCCTGAAACCACGCGCCGCGAGAGCGCCCTGAGGGAAGTGACGACCATGAACGACCAACTGATTGCCGCACGGATCGACCGCCTGCCCCGCTCGGCCCTGCACCGCCGCCTGCTGCTGCTGGTGGCGTTCCCGCTGTTCTTCGACAGCGTCGATATCTTCACCCTGCCCTCGGCCGCGCCGGGGCTGCTGCACGCCTGGCACATCGGCATCCCGGCACTGGCCAACCTGATCTCGGTGAGCTTCCTCGGGATGTTCATCGGCGCGCTGGCCGGCGGCGCGCTGTCCGACCGGATCGGGCGGCGGCTCGCGCTGATCTCGTTCGTGACCTTCGCCTCCATCGCCGCGGTGCTGACCGCCGCCGCGCCCGACATGCAGTGGCTTCTGATCGGCCGGCTGTTCACCGGCATCGGCCTGGCCGCCGGAATGGTCACGGCCATGACCTATATCGCCGAGATGTTCCCGGCCCAGACGCGCGGCAGCTACCAGGGCTGGGCGATGGTGCTGGCGCTGTCGGCCATTCCGATCACCAACTGGGTCGCGCTGATCCTGGTGCCGATGAGCCCGTCGGGCTGGCGCTGGGTGTTTGCCTGGGGCGCGGTCGGGCTGGTGTTCCTCGCGCTGTCGCCCGGCCTGCTGGAATCGCCGCGGTGGCTGGCCCGCCAGGGGCGCCACGACGAGGCCGAGCACGCGCTGGCGCGCATGGAGGCCGAGGTATCGCGTGAAACTGGCCCGCTGCCGGAACCGCGTCCGCTTGCCCGCACGACGGTGGCGCGCGCGCCGTGGTCGGCGATGTTCGGGCCGGAATACCGCACCCGCACCATCGTGCTCGCTGCGATCTGGATGCTGCAAACGCTCGGGTTCTATGGTTTCGAGGCGTGGGTGCCGACGCTGCTGGTCAAGCACGGCATTACGCTCGTGCACAGCCTGACCTATGTGACGCTCGGAAACCTGGGCGCGCCGTTCGGGGCGTTCATTGCCTCGCAGATCTCCGACCGGTTCGAGCGCAAGCACAGCATCGCCCTGGTGACCTTCGCCATCGCCGGCTGCGGGTTGCTGTACGGGTTGAGCTTCATTCCGGCACTGATCGTGGTGTTCGGCTTCCTGGTCGGACTGCTGATCCAGGTCTTCGCCTCCCTGCTCTATGCCTATACGCCGGAGCAGTTCCCGACCGACATGCGCAACAGCGCCACCGGCTTTACCTACAGCCTGGGCCGCATCGCCAACGTGGCGAACGCCTTCATCATCGCGGC
The DNA here is from genome assembly GCA_021845555.1 of Pseudomonadota bacterium. Taxonomy (GTDB): domain Bacteria; phylum Pseudomonadota; class Alphaproteobacteria; order Acetobacterales; family Acetobacteraceae; genus JAJZVS01. Next base: position 8,354 of record JAJZVS010000043.1, on the reverse strand, counting down.
GGTGTTCACCCACCTCGGCTACCTGGCGGTGTTCGTCTATATCGCCGGGGCCTGGGTCGCCACCGGGGTGCTGACGCTGGCCTTCGGCCCACGCACGACGGGACGCCGGCTGGAGGTGGTCAGCCCGGTCAGCCTCGCCGTCGCGCCGGCGGCCGATACGGTGCAGGCCCAACGGTAGGCGTCGCGCCGGGCGCCGGCACCGATGGGCACGTCATCGGTGCCGGCGCCGCAACGGCGCACCACGAGGGAGGATCGCTTCATGCCGAGCATTCACCCGCTGGGAGCGGGAATCGGGGCAGAGGTTCGCGGCGTCGATGTGCGCGCGCTCGGGCCGGGGGAGTTCGCGACCATCTACCGTGCCTGGCTCGACAGCGGCGTGATGGTGATCCCCGGCCAGCAGCTCGCGATCACCGAGTTCCTGGACTACAGTCGCCGGTTCGGCACGCTGAAACCGCACCCGTCGAAGAGCACCCGCCACCGGGACCATCCCGAGATCACCCTGCTCGGCGTCCGAAAATTCCGACCCGACGGCAGCCTGGACCAGGCGATCTACCGCCGCGGGGCCGAGGACTGGCACACCGACGGCGCCTACGATGCTGATCCCTTCAAGGCGACGCAGCTCTATGCCCTGGCGATCCCGAGCAGCGGCGGCGACACGCATTTCGCCAGCGGCTATGCCGCGCATGACGCGCTGCCGGATGCACTGAAGCGGCGGCTCGCCGGCGTGCGCGGCGCCTTCGTCTACGGCGGTCGGCGCCGGTCGGTGGCGCTGCTGAGCGCGGAGGACCGCGACCGCCCGCCCGCCTTCCACAAGATCCTCCGCGTGCACCCCGAAACCGGGCGCACCGCGCTCTATTTCGACCCTGGGAAGATCCTGTACCTCGAAGGCATGCCCGCCGCCGAAAGCGACGCGCTGATCGAGGAGCTCACCGACCGCATGATCGTGCCGGAAGCGACCTATAGCCACCGCTGGCGGGTGGGCGACATCGTGATCTGGGACAACCGCTGCACCTACCACAAGGCCGCCGGCGACTACCCGCCCGAGGAGGATCGCATCCACTGGCGGGTCACCATCAAGGAATCAGCGGCCGGCGCTCAGTCCTTGGCGTAGGTCTCCGGATGCGCCAGGAACTTGCTGCGGCATTCCAGACTGTCGAAATAATACCACTTGCCCTCGTGGAACTGGCGGGTTCCCTTGGTGGGGTCGGTCTCCGACGCGCCATGCGCGGTGAGGCCGGTAGTCGCGCGCGCCGCGGCTTCATCGACGGTGGCGCCGCAGACGGGGCATTGGGCCATGGGTCGTTTCTCCTGTTCGTTCCGTAAGGGGTCGGGTCGCGGCGCGGTCAGCCGGCGGTCGGCAGCGGCTGGCCCAGCACCACGCGCCCTGGCACATCCAGCAGCGCGCGGGCGATCCGCGCCCGGTGCTCATACGCGGTGCCGAACCGCATGGTCCAGGACGTCACGCGGCGGAACCACAGTTGCAGATCGAATTCCTGCATGAACCCGATGCCGCCGTGGATGATCTGGCCGTAGCGCACCACTGCCTCGCATTTCTCGTTGCAGAACGCCTTGGCCTGGGAGACCTCGACCGCGGCAGGCAGGCCCTGGTCCATCTTCCACAGCGCCTCGTAGGTCAGCAGGTTGCCGCCGTCGATCCAGATCAGCATGTCGGCGGCCATGTGCTGCAGCGACTGGAAGGCGCCGATCGGCTGGCCGAAGGCCTTGCGGTATTTGGCCCACTCCACCGCCATCTCCATGTCCTTGCGCGCGGCGCCGAGCATCTGCGCGCACAACAGCGCGGTGGCGCGGTCCAGCATCCGCTCGATCGCCGGGGCGGCCTGGTGCAGCGTGCCCACCAGGTTGGTCTTCGGCACGCGGACGTTACGGAACGTCACCTCGCTCTGCCGGTCCTTCGCCAGGGTGACCAGAGGGTTGTCGGAGATCCCCTCGCTGCGCGTATCGACCAACAGCAGCGACAGGCCGTCGGACCCCGGAGTGGCATCCGCCGTGCGGCACGCCACCAGGCAGAAATCGGCAGCGGCGAAATTGTCCACGAACCGCTTGATGCCGTTCAGCACGAAGGAATCGCCGTCCGCGACGGCGCGCGCCTGCACGCCGGACAGAGTGAGCCGCGGGTCCTGTTCGTAACAGGCGAAGGTCAGGACGGTCTCCCCGGCGGCGGTACGCGGCAGGACCGCGGCCCGCTGCGCCTCGGTGCCCTCGGCGGCGAGCGTCAGCGCGGCGACGACGGTGCTGTGCAGCGGCAGCGGCGCGAGCGCGCGGCCCACCTCCTCCAGCACCAAGCCCAGATACACCAGCGGCATGTCGCTGCCGCCATAGGCTTCCGGAAGCGCGAGGCCCTGCCAGCCGAGTTCGGCCGCCTTGCGCCAGAGCTCCGGCGGATAGCCCTTGGGGTCCTTCTCCATCTCGCGCACGAGACGGGTATTGCACTCGGCCTCCAGGAACCGCCGGGCGCTCTGGCGGATCATGGCTTCTTCTTCGGTCAGCGTGGTATCCATCTGCACTTCTCCATGCCGTGCGGCGGCGGGTCGAAACTTGCGGCGTTACGAGCGCGGCATATCCAGACCGCGGCGGGCCACCTGGTCGTGCATCACCTGCACGCTGCCATGGTTGATCCCTGACTGGAACGAGCCCATCAGGTTGTGGGCAAACACGCCCCGCTCCACCGCGGCCGGCGAGCCGTTCAGCAACTGCCCGTAGGGGCCGAGCATCTGCGCGATCGCCTCGGTGGTGCGCACGCCGTGCTCGGGCGCCCAGACCTTCTCGGCGGAGCCTTCGTAGGTGAAGTTCCCGCCGTGCTCGACGATCGACATGCTGCGCATGGTCATCAGGCGGCAGACCTGGGCCTCGATCCAGAGTTCGGCGATCTTGTCGCGGATTGCCGGGTCCTGCGCCGGGCTGTAGCCGTCGAAGCGGGTGCTCTTGGTGAAGTTCACGATGTCTTCGTCGCGGCGGACCGAGATCAGGTAGCGAGCCGCGCCCACCCGATCGAGGTTGAGGCCCATCGCGCCCACCTTCCAGCCCTCGTTCTCCCGCCCCAACAGGGCGGAGGCGGGGATGCGCACGTCGTCGAAGAAGGTCTCGTTGGTGCGCGGCGTGCCGTAGGTGGTGCCGATCGGCGCGCGTGGATCGTTCTGGATGGTCCAAAGGGGGCGCACCGTCACGCCGGGCGTGTCCATCGGGAACAGGAAGATGGAAATGCCGCGGTGCTTCGGCACGTTGGGGTTGGTCCGCGCCATCAGGTACATGTGCGTCGCCACGTGCGCCGCCGAGGTGTACATCTTCTGGCCGTTGATGACATATTCGTCGCCGTCGCGCACCGCGCGGCACTGCAACGAGGCGAGATCGGCCCCCGCGTGCGGCTCGGTGAAGCCGAGCGCGAAGGAATACTCCCCGCTGATCAGCTTCGGAACGAAGTGGCGCTTCTGCTCCTCGGTCCCCGCCGCCAGGATGGCCGGGCCGCCGCTGCCGCCGAGACCCACCGCGATATCGGCGCGGGCGAACTCCTCCTCGACGATATACTGGCTGATGCGATCGCCGTCCCGGCCACCGTATTCCTTCGGATAGCTGATGCCGAGCCAACCGCGCGCGCCGATCTTGGCGAACAGCTTCTCCACATGCCCGCCGCGCGCGCGGCCTGGCCGCACACCGAAGCCCTCACTGAGCCCGTCCATCTCGGCCAGGACCTCGGGCGTGAGGTTCTCGGCAATGAAGGCCTGCACATCCCGTCGCAGGGCTTCCTGCTCCGGCGTGAAACCGAAATCCATGGCCGCTTCTCCCGATCCGTACTCTGCAAGAGTTACCGCGCGCCGGCCGCCCGCGCAACGTGCGCCGCCGGCGCGCGCATGGCTTGGCGCGCGCGCGGACGGGGGCTAAGCTTGCCCACACTGCAAGTCTGCGCCGCGCCCCAACTGCCGCGGCCGGTGATGGGAAGGGAACGGACAGGAAGCGGCGCATGCCGCGGTCGGGTCCGGCGCACGGAGCGATGCGATGATGACGATGCCCGCCGCGCTCGACGATCTCCGGGTGCTCGATCTCAGCCAGGGCATCGCGGGGCCGCTGTCGGCCAGGCTGCTCGGGGATTTCGGCGCCGATGTCGTCAAGATCGAACCCCCGGACGGCGATTGCGCGCGCCGCCTCGGTCCCTTCGCCGGCGGCGAGTCGCATCCGGAAAAAAGCCTGCCCTTCCTGCTGACCAACATGAACAAGCGCGGCATCACGCTTGCGCTCGACCGGCCCGAGGGCGCGGCGCTGCTGCGCCGGCTGGCGGCCGATGCGGATGTGATCGTCGAGAGCTTTCCGCCCGGCTATCTCGCCGCGCGCGGCCTCGATCACGCGACCCTCGCGCGCGATAACCCGGCGCTGGTGATGACCTCCATCACCCCGTTCGGCCAGACCGGTCCCTATCGTCATTTCACCGGCGATGAGATCGTAGCCTATGCCACCGGTGGCGTCATGGCGATCAGCGGCACCACCGATCGCGAGCCGCTGAAACACGGCGGCATGCCTGGCCAGTACGAGACAGGAATGAACGGCATGCTGGCGACCATGGTCGCGCTGCTGGTGCGCGACATGACCGGGATTGGCGAGCATGTCGATGTCTCGGCACAGGAAGTGCTGGCCTCCACGCTGGTGATCAACCAGCCGATGTACAGCTGGTTCGGCGGCGTGCAGGGCCGCCGGCGGCCCGACGGCGGCGCCTTCGGCCAGATCATGCCCTGCAAGGACGGGTATTTCGTCTCCCAGGAAGGCGCAAGCGCCACCTGGGACGACATCGCCGATTTCTTCGGCCGGCCGGAAATGAAGGAACCGCGCTTCGCCGATCACGCGCAGCGCGGCGCCAACGGCCCGGCGCTCGACGCGCTGGTGCTGGAAGCGACGCGCGATCGCACCATGGCGGAGATGTTCCGCACTGCGTCGGAACAATACCGCATGCTGCTCGGCATCGTGCAGACGCCCGAGGATCTGGCGCACTGTCCGCAACTGGAGGCGCGCAATTTCTATCAGGAGGTCGAGCATCCGGTGATCGGCCGCATCCGGGTGCCATTCCGGCTATGGAACATGACCGCCGGTCCCGCCAGCTACCGCCGTACGGCCCCGCTGCTCGGCCAGCACAATGCCGAGATCTACGACGCGCGCCTGGGCCTGGACGCGGCCGCGCTGCGCCGGCACGGCACGATCTGACCGCGCCCCGGCGCCCAACCCCAAGGCAGGACCGCATGACCAGCTTGCCGCTTGAAGGCCTTCGAATCGTCGATATCAGCAACGTGTTCTCGCTGCCCTACGCGGCCGGGCTGCTCGCCGATCTCGGCGCCGAGGTGATCAAGATCGAGGGGCCGGGGCGGCTCGACGTGTCCCGCCACGGCGCGTTCTCCGGCGTCTATCCGGACAACGAGGTCGGCGAGGATCCCTGGAATCGCACCAGCACCTACAACCTGCTGAACCGCGGCAAGAAATCGGTCGTGCTCGACCTCAGCCGCCCGGAAGGCCGCGCGGTGCTCAAGGACCTGATCGCCGTGAGCGACGTGCTGGCGGAGAACTTCACCCCGCGGGTGATGCGCGGCTGGGAGCTCGACTATCCGCACGCGGCGAAGCTGAACCCGAACCTGCTGATGATCTCGTGCAGCGGATTTGGACGGGAAGGTCCCTATGCGCAATATCCCGCGCAGGCCACCACGCAGGAGGCGACGCACGGTCTGACCGACGCCACCGGCTATCGCGGCGACATCCCGTCCAAGGCCGGACAGTCCTTCGTCGATTTCCTCGCCACCTGGGCGCTGTCGATGGGAACCCTGCTCGGGCTGCGCTACCGTCGCCGGTTCGGCAAGGGACTCTGGGTCGATGTCGGGATGTATCAGCTCGGCTGCTTCATGGTGAGCGAACGCATCCTGGACTGGGAAGCCAACCGCCATCGTGACGAACGGATCGGCAACCGCCACCGGCAATTCGCTCCGCAAGGCTGCTACCGCTGCGCGGGGGAGGATGCGTGGTGCGCAATCTCGGTCCGCGATGATGCCGAATGGGCCGCGCTGTGCGGCGTGATCGGCCGGCCCGAACTTGCCGCCGATCCGCGCTACGCCACGGTGGAGGGCCGCCGCGCCCACCACGACGCGCTCGACACGTTGATCGGCGCCTGGACCGCGACGCTCGGCAAGATGGAGGCGATGGAACGCGCGCAGGCCGCCGGCGTGCCAGCCGGCGCGGTGTTCAACGCGCGCGACATGCATCTCGATCCGCATCTGCGCGCGCGCGGCTTCCTGGAGATGCTGGAGTTCCCGCCCGAACGCGGCATCGGCCGCCGCCCGGTGATCGGCCGCCCCTGGAAGCTCGATCGCACCAGGATCGCCGTGCGCGGTCCGGCGCCCACCCTGGGCCAGCACAACCGCGACATCCTCTGCGGCCTGCTGGGTTACGACGAGGCCCGCTTCGCGGAACTGGAACAGGCGGGGATCACCGCCACCAAGCCCACCAAGGTGCGCCCGCCGTTGCGCCTGAGCATGGAGGACCGGCTGCGCCAGGGCCGGCTGGCCGAATGGGATCGCGACTACAAGACGCGGCTCGGGATCGCGGACTGAACCGCCGCTACGCGCGCAGCGCCTCCAGCCCCGCCCAGTCGAAGCCGATGCCGTGCCCGGGCCGTTCCGGCGCGATCGCGCAGCCGTCGCGCAGCACGAGCGGCTCGGCGATGTAGCGTTCGAGGCCGAAGCCGTGCGCCTCCAGATACGACCGGTTCGGCACCGCGGCGAGCAGATGGACCGTAACGTCGTGCGCGCCATGCGATGTGACCGGCAGACTGAAAGCTTCGGCCAGATGCGCGATCTTCAGGAACGGCGTGACGCCGCCGCAATTGGTCACATCCGGTTCCGGATAGCTGACCCCGCCGGCGGCGATCAGGTGCTTGAAGTCCCACAGGCTGCGCAGATTTTCCCCGGCCGCGATGGGCACACCGCCCTCCGCCCGCACCCGTGCGTGGCCGGACACGTCTTCGGGCACGACCGGTTCCTCCAGCCACACCAGATCGTAGGGGGCGAAGGCGCGCGCCGCGCGGATCGCCTGATCGGCGGACCAGCGCATGTTCGCATCCGCTATCAGCGGAAAACCATCGCCGAGGTGCCGGCGCATGGCGGCGACGCGCGCCACGTCCTCGGCCAGCAGGGCGCGGCCCACCTTCATCTTGATCGCGCGGAACCCCTTGGCGAGGTTGTCGTCGGTCTGCCGCAGCAAAGCATCCACCGGCAGATCGAGGTCGATACCGCCCGCATAGCAAGGCACGTTCTGGTCGTTGCCACCCAGCAACCGCCACAGCGGTAGTTTCGCACGGCGTGCCTTGAGGTCCCACAGCGCGATGTCGAACGCGGAAAGCGCCAGCACCACCGGCCCGCCCCGACCGCCGTAATGCGTGGCCCACCAGATGCGGGTCCACAGCGCCTCGATCAGCTCCGCGTCGGCGCCGGTGGCGATCTCGGCGATCTCGTCGGCCAGCACGCTGCGCACGGCGCGGCCGTTGCGGCCGACGGTCACGGTATAGCCGACGCCCTCGGCGCCGTCGCTGTCGCGCACGCGCGCGGTCAGCAACTCGAAATGCCGGATTTCACCGTGGGTGCTGTCGGTCAGGACGGTGGGCAGCGGGATGCGATAGAGGCCGGTTTCGATGCAAGCGATCTGTGCCATCGCGGCGCCGCTAACCCGCGACCTTCCAGATTTCCCCGGTCCGCGCCAGATGACGGATCGGCGTCAGGCTTTCCACCTGCCAGCCCTTCTTCTTCAGCCAGGCTTCGAAATCCTCGCGCTTCACTGCGTGACATTCCGCCAGCAGCCGGCCGTCGCCCAGCGCGAGGACGGAGGTCACTGTGGTGCGCGCATCCGCCCGCCACTGCGCGGTGGCTTTCATCTCGGCGGTGAAGGTTTGGATATCGTCCCAGCCGGGCGCGGTTCCGATCGCTATCCAACGTCCCATGGTGTCTCCTTTCGCGGCCCTGCGGCGGCGGTGCGGGTCAGCCGCCGGCGGGCGGCACGAACGGATAGGGGATCGGCCGGCCGCCGCGGATCGGCAGCACGATGGTCGCCGTGCCGGGGCAGCTTTCGACCTCGGGGGACAGCCGCATGCCGACGTCGAGCGCGACGCAGCCGAGCCCGTCGCGCACCGACTTGCCGGTGACCCTGGCCCAGACGGTGATGGTGTCGCCCGGCACGATCATCGCGCGGTGCTGGAAGGTCACTTTCCACGGCCAGCCGTCAGGCAGGCAGAGGTCCTTCAGGTAGCGCGGCAGGATGCTCTGCTTCCACGATCCTTGCGCCAGGATGTTCGGCAGGCCGTCATGATAGACCGCGAA
>JAJZVS010000480.1 GCA_021845555.1 Pseudomonadota bacterium | reverse complement strand
GATCGGGCGAGGTCTCCCCCGAACCCACCGGCGGCCACCCTCGACACGACGCCTCCGAAAGAGTGCAACAGGAAGGACGGCATGGACGCCACCGAACTCCGCGCGCTGCAAGCGCCCATCAAGCAGCGCTACCGCGACGATCCCGCGACCGCCCGCGTCGCCGCCCGCGCGGAGGCGCGACTCGACCCCGGCACCATCGCCTGCACCGTCCCAGGCTGGGGCGGGGAGACGCGCGCCGGACTGCACCCGGCGGCCGGGGGCGACGGGGCGATGGCGTGCTCGGCGGATATGCTGCTGGAAGCGCTGGTGGCCTGCGCCGGCGTCACCTTCCGCGCCGTCTCCACCGCCATGGGCATCCCCGTCCGCGGCGGGCGTATCGTCGCCGAGGGCAGTTGGGACGCCCGCGGCACGCTGGGCATCGACCGCGCGGCGCCGGTCGGGCTGACCGACATCACCTTACGCTTCGAGATCGACTCCGACGCGCCGCCCGACAAGCTGGCCCGCCTGATCGAAACCACCGAGCGCTATTGCGTCATCCTGCAAACGCTGAAATCCCCGCCGCGCGTGGTGCTGGCGCCGGCCGGTTGAGCGACGGCACGGGCGTGCCGTCTACGGGCGTACCGTCTCAAGTGCAAGCGGTTCGCCACCAGACAGTCTCCCCCTCCCCTTGCGGGAGGGGGTTGGGGGGAGGCGTTCGTGCCACCCGCACACCCCCTCCCCCCAACCCCCTTCCGCAAGGGGAGGGAGAGATCCTTTTCGCGGCCCGATCCGGCGCCGGGGCAAGCGGCGCATGATGCGCCGTCCCACAACCGGCGCCGCCCCGTTCGCGCTGCTGGTCGCGATCACCGCCTGCGGCACGCTGGGCATGCACCTGGTGATTCCGGCACTGCCGGCCACCGCGCGGGCGCTGCATGTCTCGGCGGGCACGATCCAGCTGACGATCACGCTCTATCTGATCGGGTTGGCGGCGGGACAGCTGGCTTATGGACCGATCTCCGACCGGTTCGGGCGGCGGCCGGTGCTGCTGGCGGGGCTGGCGCTGTTCACGCTGGCCGGGCTGGCCACCGCGCTCGCGCCCTCGGCTGCCTGGCTTATCCTGGCGCGCATCCTGCAATCCATCGGCGGCTGCGCCGGGCTGGTGCTCGGCCGGGCGATGGTGCGCGATGCCGCCGAGGGCGATCGCGCCACCAAGCAGCTCGCACTGCTCACGCTGGTGATGTCGATGGCCCCCGCGATCGCCCCGGTGTTCGGCGGCTACGCGGTCGCCTGGTTCGGCTGGCGCGCGGCGTTCGGCGTGCTGGCAGCGGTGGGCGCGATCACCCTCGCGCTGACGGCCTGGCGCCTGCCGGAGACGAACCAGCCGGGCCGGCGTACCGGGGCCTCGCTGCTCGCCGGATCGATCCGGCTGGCACGCTCGCCGGCGTTCCGCGGCTTCGCACTCGGGGGCGCCTGCACTACCACCTCGTTCTATGCCTTCATGGCGGCGTCGCCGTTCATCTTCATCAACCTGCTGCACCAGACACCGCAGCGCGTCGGCCTCCTTTACATGCTGTTGATGGTGGGGCTGGCGGCCGGCGGCTTCACCGCCAACCGGCTGGCCGGACGGGTGCGGATGGAGCGCGTGCTGCGCGGCGCCAATCTGCTGGCAATCGCCGCCGCCGCCGGGTTCCTGCTGGCCTGGGCCACGGGCGTGCTGAACGTGGCGACGGTGGTCGGCTCGGTCGGGCTGTTCATGATGGGCGCCGGCATCGCCAGCCCCTTCGCGCTGACCAGCGCGATATCGGTCAACCCGAACGCGATCGGCGCCGCCTCGGGCCTCTATGGCGCGGTGCAGATGCTGTACGGGGCGCTGTGCACCGTGATCGTGGCAAGCTGGGCCCCCGGCTCGGTGCCGACCGTGGGGGTGGTGATGCTGGGCTCCGCGGTGCTCGGCCAGGTGGCGCTGGCGGCGGCGGTGCGCGCGCGGCGCTGACGCGGCCGGCGAAAATCTGCGATCCTCCCCGCCAATAAGCCGCGCCGCACCCGGTTCGCCGGGGCAGGCGCCGAAGGGGGAACGTCCGTGACCACACATGCCCTGGTGCCGAACGGCATCGGCCAGAACGTACGCCGCACCGAAGACCGCCGCCTGCTGACCGGGCAGGGACGCTACGCCGACGATCCGGCGCTGCCCGGCCTCGCGCGCGCGGTGCTGGTGCGCGCGCCGCATGCGCATGCGCGGATCGGCGCCATCGACTGTCAGGCCGCGCGGGCCGCGCCCGGCGTGCGCGCCGTGCTGACCGGCGCCGATTATCAGGCCGACGGCCTCGGCCCGATCCCGCACGCCGTCGCGCTGATGACCCGGCCGGACGTGGCGGTGCGGGTGCACGGCCCCGCCGCGATCGACACGCCGCACTGGCCGATGCCCACCGAGCGCGTCCGCTTCGCCGGCGAAGCGGTGGCGATGGTGATCGCCGAAACCATCGCCCAGGCGCAGGAGGCCGCCGAACGGGTGGCGGTGCGCTACGAAGCG
>JAJZVS010000042.1 GCA_021845555.1 Pseudomonadota bacterium | reverse complement strand
CCTGACCCGGCGAGCGCGGTCAGGCGGGAAAGCTGCCGCCGAACGGGTTCCCCAAGACCGGACGGTTCGGCCCGCCGGCTTGACGAACCGGCGCCTTGACGAACCGGCGCCTTGACGGACCGGCGGCGGCACGCCACCAACCGCCTGCCGCCGGCGGCGCCCGGGACCGCTGGTCCGCCGGGCGCCGCCGGCGGCTTCATATCGTCACGTCCAGGAGTCTCCCAATGTCGCTCTCTCGACGCGGCCTGCTCGGCACTGCCGCCGCGCTGTCCGCCGCCCCGCTGCTCGGCGCCCCGCTGTCTCCCGCCCGGGCCGCCACCAAGCCGAAGATCAAGCTCGGCGTGCTCACCGACCTGTCCGGCACCTATCGCGATACCACCGGCCCCAATTCCGTCGTCTGCGTCCGTCAGGCGGTGGCCGAGTTCAACGGCCCGTCGCATGGCTTCGATATCGAAGTGATCGAGGCGGACCACCAGAACAAGCCCGACGTCGCCGCCACCATCGCGCGCCAGTGGTGCGACCAGGGTGTGGACGCGATCATCGACGTGCCGACCTCCTCGGTCGCGCTGGCGGTGGGCCAGGTGACGAAGGAGAAGGACAAGATCCTGCTCGACGGTTCGGCCACCGTGACCGACCTGACGGATCAGCAGTGCAGCCCGAACACCATCATCTGGTCGTTCGACACCTACATGCTGGCGCAGTCGAACGGCGGCGCGATGGTGAAGGCGGGCGGCAAGAACTGGTTCTTCATCACCGCCGACTACATCTTCGGCCATATCCTGCAGGACCAGACGGCAGCGGTGGTGAAGACCTCCGGCGGAACGGTGAAGGGCGCGGTGCGCTATCCGTTCCCCACCACCACCGATTTCTCGTCTTATCTGGAGCAGGCGCAGGCTTCGGGCGCGAACGTGCTCGGGCTGGCCAATGCCGGCGCCGACACGGTCAACTGCATCAAGCAGGCGCATGAGTTCGGCCTGACCAAGACGATGAAGATCGCGCCGCTGCTGATCTTCATCACCGACGTGCACGCGCTCGGCGCGAAGATGGCGGACGGGCTCAACTGCACGACCTCGTTCTACTGGGACTACAATGCCGGCACCCGCGCCTTCACCAAGCGCGTGCTGCCGCACATGGTCAACGGCGCCTATCCGAACCAGGCGCATGCGTCGAACTATTCCATGACGCTGCACTACCTGAAGGCGGTGGCGGCGATGGGTGCGGCGAACGCGAAGAAGAGCGGCCGGGCCGCGGTGGCGCGCATGAAGGGCATGCCGACCGACGACGACGCGTTCGGCAAGGGCGCGGTGCGCGCGGACGGGCGCGGGGTGTTCCCGGCCTATCTGTGGCAGGCCAAGGCGCCCACCAAGCCGGGCGGCTGGGACCTGTTCAAGCTGGTCCACGTCACCCCGGCGGCGCAGGCGCTGCACCCGCTCAACCCGAAGTGCAACTTCCCCGTCACCTCGGCCTGAGCGTCCGACCATGACTGTCCGCCGGGAGGGAGAAGCTTCCTCCCGGCGGAGGCTATCGGCGGCACGGCGCTTGCTTTACCAAGCCGCATGATCCTGGACCGCTACGCCACCGACCCCGCGCTGGGCGATTTCTACTGCGAGATGCTGAACGACCCGGCCGGCGCGCCGGTGCGGGCCCGTCTCGCCGCGCTCTCGATCGAGGCGCTGCACGGCCGTGCCGCCGCGGCGGAGGCGGAACTCTACAATCTCGGCATCACCTTCACCGTCTATTCGGACAAGGACGCGATCGACCGCATCCTGCCGTTCGACGTGATCCCGCGCGTCCTGTCGGCCGCCGACTGGCGGCAGATCGAGACCGGCGTGATCCAGCGCGTGCGCGCGCTCAACCTGCTGCTGGCCGATCTGTATCACGAGCGGAAAATCCTGCGCGACGGCGTGCTGCCGGCAGACCTGGTGCTGGGCCACGCGCAGTTCCGCCCGATCATGCAGGATCTCGACCTGCCGCACGGCACCTATGTCACCGTCTGCGGCACCGACATCATCCGCGACGACGCCGGCGGCTTCCTGGTGCTGGAAGACAATGCGCGCACGCCCTCGGGCGTGAGCTACGTGATCGAGAACCGGCACATGATGCAGCGCGCCTTCCCCGACCTGCTGCGCGGCATCGCGCTGCGCCCGGTGGACCACTATGGCCCGCAGCTGCGCGCGGCGCTGCGCGAGATCGCCCCGCCGGAGGCGCTGGACCCCTCGGTGGTCCTGCTCTCCCCCGGCAGCTACAACTCGGCCTTCTTCGAGCACGTGTTCCTGGCCCGCGAAATGGGCGTCCCGCTGGTCGAGGGGCGCGACCTGACGGTGGAGAACGACCGCGTGTTCATGCGCACCACCGGCGGCCTGGCGCGGGTCGATGTGATCTACCGGCGGATCAACGACGAGTTCCTGGACCCGGAAGTGTTCCGCGCCGACAGCGCGCTCGGCGTGCCCGGCCTGATGCGGGCGTACCGGGCCGGCAACGTGGGCCTCGCCAACGCGGTCGGCACCGGCGTGGCCGACGACAAGGCGATGTATGCCTACATGCCGCGCATCATCCGCTATTATCTTGGGCAGGATCAGATCCTGCCCAACGTCGAAACGCATCTCTGCCGCGAAGCCGAGGGGCTGGCCTATACGCTCGATCACCTGGCGGAGCTGGTGGTCAAGCCGGTAGGCGAGGCGGGCGGCTATGGCATCACCATCGGCCCGCGCGCCTCGCGCGCCGAACTTGCGGCCTGCCGCGCGCAGCTGCTCGCCGATCCGGCGAACTACATCAGCCAGCCCTGCATCTCGCTCTCGGTCGCGCCGACGCTGGTGGACGGGGAGGTGGTGCCGCGGCATGTCGATTTCCGCCCCTTCGCCGTCACCGGGGCGAAGACCTGGGTGCTGCCCGGCGGTCTCACCCGCGTCGCGCTGCGGCAAGGCTCGCTGATCGTCAATTCGTCCCAAGGGGGCGGTTCGAAGGATACCTGGGTCCTTGAGTGACATCCTGCTCGCCCGCTACGCCGACGCGCTGATCTGGCTCGCCCGCTATGTCGAGCGGGTGGAGAACCTCGCCCGCATCCTGGACGTGAACGAGACCTTCGCGCGCAACACCGAAGGCGGGCAGGACTGGGCGCCGATCGTGCAGCTGCATTCCGACGAGGCGGCGTTCGCCGCCCGTCACCGGGAAGCCACGGCGGAGACGGTGCTGGCATTCTACGTCACCGATGCCACCAACCCGTCTTCCATCGTCAGCGCCGTGCGCGCGGCGCGGGAGAACGCGCGCATGCTGCGCCCGCTGATCTCCACCGAGATGTGGGTGCAGCTCAATATGTTCCACAACCGGCTGAGCGCGCTCTCCGCCGCCGATCTCGCGCCCGGCCGGCTCAGCCCGCTGTTCTCCGAGATCAAGCTCGCCTGCCAGACCCATACCGGGATCACCGAGGGCACGTTCTACCGCGACCAGGCCTGGTTCTTCTATCAGCTCGGCCGCTACCTGGAACGCGCCGACCAGACCACCCGCCTGCTGGATATGAAATACCATGTGCTGCTGCCCGATCCGCGCGACCTCGGCTCCCCGGTCGATGCCGGGCAGTGGAACGTGCTGCTGCGCTCCGCGGCGGGCTACCACGCCTTCCGCCGCATCCACGCCACCGGCATGACGCCGGCGCAGGTGGCCGGCTTCCTGCTGCTGAACCGGCGCTTCCCGCGCTCGGTCTATCTCTGCGTGCGGGAGGCGGAGATGCTGCTCTCCGAGCTCCGGGCCCGCTACGGGCTGCGCGGGGGCACCGGCGCGGCGGAACAGCTGGACGGGCTGCGGGGCCTGCTCAGCGCGGTCACGATCGACGAGATCCTGGTGCGCGGGCTGCACGAGTTCCTGGACATGATCCAGCTCCGGCTGAACCTGGCCGCGGAGGATCTCGCGGTGGGATTTTTCGGCTATAGTGCCGCTTCTCCCTCCGCGCCGTCCGTTCCGGCGCAATAGGCGCCACCCCGTATGCCCCTGCTGTCCGTCCGCCACCGCACCACCTATCGCTACCGCCAGAAGGTGGCGTTCGGCGAGCATCGGATCATGTTCCGTCCGCGCGACGGCCACGACCAGCGGCTGATCTCGGCCGAGATCGCGATCGATCCCGAACCCGCCGACCTGCGTTGGATCCACGACGTGTTCGGCAACTGCGTCGCGCTGGCCCGGTTCGACCGGCGCGCCGAGACGCTGGCGTTCGACTGCCGCGTCTCGCTCGACCACCAGCCGGTGAACCCGCTCGACTTCGCGCTCGACACCCACGCGCAGACCTATCCTTTCGCCTACGACGCCGCCGACATGCCCGACCTGCTGCGCTGCATCGAGCGGCAGACGCCGGATCCGGACCGCGCGGTGGATATCTGGGCCCGCCGTTTCCTGCGCCGCCCGACGCCGATGTACACCGAGTCGGTGCTGGCCGACATGACGCTGGCGATCCGCAACGACTTCACCTACCAGGTGCGCGAGGACGCGGGGGTGCAGGACGCCGCCGCCACGCTGGCGCTCGGCTCCGGCACCTGCCGCGATTTCGCGCTGCTGCTGATGGAAGGGGCCCGCACGCTCGGCCTCGCCGCGCGGTTCGTCTCCGGCTATCTCTACAACCCCGGCGGCGCGGCCGGACGCGAGCGGGTGGGCGCCGGCGCCACCCATGCCTGGGCGCAGATTTTCCTGCCCGGCGCCGGCTGGGTGGAGTTCGACCCGACCAACGGCATCGTCGGCACCAACCGGGACCTGATCCGCGTGGCGGTGGCGCGCGACCCGCGCCAGGCGGTGCCGCTGTCGGGCACCTGGACCGGGTTTCCCTCCGACAGCCTGGGCATGACGGTGGAGGTGGAAGTCACCGAGACGCCCGAAGCGGACGGCCCGGCGACGGCCGCCGGCGCGCCCCCTGGTGCGACTCCGGGTGCGACTCCGGGCGCGACTCCGGGCGCGACCCCGGGCACCGCCCCGTCGGGCGGCGCGGTCCGGGTTCGCGCCGCCGGTTGATCTGGATCAGTGAGCCGGCGATGCCGCAGCGCGATAAACGCCGCATGAACATCGCCACTCGCCCACTCCCCCCGAACCCGCCCGAGGACGTCTCCGCCGCCGGCAAGCCCGCCGCCGCCCCGTCCGCGGTTCCCTCCCCGCCGGAGCCGCCGCCGGTCGGCGCCTGCCTGCGCCCTACCGCGGATCTCGCCGCGCTCGACAATCTGGTGCACGCGGCCGAGGGCCGCGCCACGCTCGGCCTGTCGCCCACCGCGCTCGGGCTCGCCTGGCTCGACTGGGCGGCCCATCTGGCCAATGCGCCGTTCCGCCGCCTCGGCCTCGCGCGCATGGCGCTGCACCAGGCCCGGCGCCTGGCCGAGGGGGCGGCGACCGGCACGCCGGTGATCGCGCCCTCGCGCGGCGATCGCCGCTTCGCCGCGCCGGGCTGGCAGAACCCGCCGTTCCATCTGCTCCAGCAGGCCTTCCTGCTGACCGAGGAATGGTGGGCGGAGGCAGCGGCGGGACCCGAGGGCATCACGCGGGCCAACGACCGCATCGTCTCCTTCGCCACCCGTCAGTGGCTGGACATCTTCTCCCCGTCCAACATCCCCTGGCTCAACCCGGAGGTGATCGCCGCGACCGCCGACAGCGGCGGGCGCAACCTGGCGGAGGGGGCGGCGAATTTCCTGCGCGATCTGCAGGACACGCTGCGCGGCGCGCCGGCGGCGGGGAAATTCCGGATAGGCGCCGATATCGCCGCCACGCAAGGCAAGGTGATCTTCCGCAACGCGCTGATCGAGCTGATCCAGTACGCCCCCAGCACGCCGACGGTGCGGCCCGAGCCGGTGCTGATCGTGCCGGCCTGGATCATGAAATACTACATCCTGGATCTGTCGCCGGAAAACTCGCTGATCCGCTGGCTGGTGGGCCAGGGCTACACGGTGTTCGCGATTTCCTGGCGCAACCCCGGGGCCGAGTTGCGCGACCTGTCGCTCGACGACTACCGCACCAAGGGCGTGCTGGCCGCGCTGGAGGCGGTGGGCGCGGTCCGTCCCGCGGCCAAGGTGCACGCGGTGGGCTATTGCCTGGGCGGCACGCTGCTTTCGATCGCCGCCGCGGCGATGGCGCGCGACGGCGACGACCGGCTGGGCAGCCTGACGCTGTTCGCCTCGCAGACCGACTTCACCGAGGCGGGCGAGCTGCAGCTGTTCATCACCGAGGACCAGCTCGACTTCCTCGACGACCTGATGGCCGCGCAAGGCTATCTGGACAGCCGGCAGATGGCCGGCGCGTTCCAGCTGCTGCGCTCCAACGACCTGATCTGGTCGCGCGCGGTACGCGCCTACCTGCTGGGCCAGCGCGAGCACCCGTCCGACCTGATGGCCTGGAACGCCGACGGCACGCGCATGCCGGCGCGCATGCACACTGAGTATCTGCACCGGCTGTTCCTGAACAACGATCTGGCGGAGGGGCGCCTGCCCGCCGGTGGCGCGCCGGTGTCGCTGGCCGATCTGCGGCTGCCGATGTTCGTGGTCGGCACCGAGACCGACCACATCGCGCCCTGGCGGTCGGTGTACAAGCTGCATCTCCTCAACGACGGCGAACTGACGTTCGTGTTGACCTCGGGCGGGCACAACGCCGGCGTGGTGAGCGAGCCGGGCCATCCCGGCCGGCATTTCCGCCTGGCCCGCCGCCGGCACGGCGACCGCTATCTGGCGCCGGAGGAGTGGGTGGCGGAAAATCCGCCGCGCGCGGGCTCGTGGTGGCCGGCATGGTCGGCCTGGCTCGGCGAACGCTCGGGGTCCCCGGTGCCGCCGCCGGGCTTCGGCGCAGCGGGGTTCCGCCCGCTGGACGACGCGCCCGGACGCTACGTGCACGCGCATTGAAGGGCCACGCCATGCCGACCGATCCGGACCCCGCCGATCCGGCGGAGCATCCCCGCCACGCCTGGTTCCGCGAACTGCTGGCGCGCGCGACGACCGGCGCGCCTCCCCTGCCGACCGCGGTGGCCCATCCCTGCGACGCGCACGCGCTGGGCGCGGCGGTCGAGGCCGCCGCCGCCGGGCTGATCGTGCCGATCCTGGTCGGCCCCGAGACCCGCATCCTGCGCGCCGCCGCCGAGGGTGGGCACGATATCGCCCCGTTCCGCCTGGTGCCCGCCCCGCACAGCCACGCGGCCGCCGCCGCCGCGGTCGCGCTGGTGCGCGCCGGCGAGGCCAGCCTGCTGATGAAAGGCTCGCTGCACACCGACGAACTGCTGCACGAGGTGCTGGACGCCACCACCGGGCTGCGCACCGAACGGCGGATCAGCCATGTCTATCTGATGGACGTGCCGACCTACCCGCGCCCGCTGCTGATCACCGACGCGGCGGTGAACATCGCCCCCGATCTGGAGACCAAGCGCGACATCGTGCAGAACGCGATCGATCTCGCCCGGGCGATGGGGATCGCGACGCCGCGCGTGGCGATCCTGTCGGCGGTGGAGACGGTCAATCCGCGGCTGCAATCGACGATCGACGCCGCGGCGCTGTGCAAGATGGCCGATCGCGGGCAGATCACCGGCGGGCTGCTGGACGGCCCGCTGGCGTTCGACAACGCGATCAGTCCGGAGGCGGCGACGGAAAAGGGCATCGTCTCGGCGGTGGCGGGACGGGCGGACATCCTGGTGGTGCCCGATCTGGAAGCCGGCAACATGCTGGCCAAGCAGCTCACGTTCCTCGCCCGCGCCGATGCCGCCGGGGTAGTGGTGGGTGCGCGGGTGCCGGTCATCCTGACCAGCCGCGCCGATTCCGAGCGCACCCGGATCGCTTCCTGCGCCGTCGCGGTGCTGCTGGCGCGCGCGGCGGCGGCGCTAAGGGTTTCTTCACCCCCCGCTTCCTAGCCTGGGGTCCCGCGGGCGCCGCCCTGGCCGCCCCGCCGGACCTGGGGGACCCATGCCGCAAGATGCGCCGCTCGCCGGACCCGCCCCGGAGTGGGAGGCCGCGCTCTGGCACCTCGCCGTCCTGCGCGACACGCTGCTGGCCGCCTTGCTGCGGCGGGCGCGCCGGGTCGCGGCGGCCATCCCCGCCTGGGCGCGGATGCCGCTGCGCCGCGCCGGGCTGCTGGTGTGGTGGAGCGTCACGCTGCAACTGCCGCGCCGGGCGGCGAGTTTCCTGGCCGCCCGGCGGGCCCGCGCCGCCGCCCCGACGCGGCCCTGGCATCGCGGCCCGACCGGCCCGGTGCCGGCGCCCGAGCGCATCGCCCTGCCCTGCGCGGACGCGCCGGTGCTGTCGATCGTCGTCACCAGCTTCGGGCGGGTGGACCACACGCTGCGCTGCCTCGCCGCGATCGCCCGCGCCGCGATCGCGCTGCCGACCGAGGTGATCCTGCTCGACGACGCGTCCGGCGATCCGAGCCTGGCGCGGCTGGCGCGGGTGCCCGGCCTGCGGCTGATCGTGCCCCCGCGCAACCTCGGCTACCTGCGTGCCTGCAACGAAGCGGCGCGGCAAGCGCGGGGGGAGTTCCTGCTGCTGCTCAACAACGACACGGAGATCGCGCCGGGCGCGGCGGAGGCGATGATCGGGCTGTTGCGCGCCCGCCCCGATGCCGGCGCGGTGGGCGCGAAGCTCGTGTTCCCCGACGGGCGGTTGCAGGAAGCCGGCGGCATCGTCTGGCGCGACGGCAGCGGCTGGAACTACGGGCGCGGGGACGATCCCTCCCGGCCCGAATACAACTATGTCCGCGAGGTCGATTACTGCTCGGCCGCCGCGCTGGCGCTGCCGCGCGCGCTGTTCGCCGAACTCGGCGGGTTCGACGCGCGGTTCGCCCCCGCCTATTACGAGGACACCGATCTCGCCTTCCGCCTGCGCGCCGCGGGGCGGAAGGTGCTGTATCAGCCGCGCGCCGTGGTGATGCATCTGGAGGGCCTGTCGCACGGCACCGACCCCGGCGCGGGGATCAAATCCTTCCAGGAAGCGAACCGTGCGACGTTTGTCCGCCGCTGGGACCAGGTGCTCGCCGCCGCGCATTATCCGTCGGGGGAAAGCGTGCTGCGCGCGCGCGAACATGCGCGCGGCCGGCCGGTGGTGCTGGCGATCGACCATTATGTGCCGCAGCCGGATCGCGACGCCGGGTCGTGCAATATCCTGAACTACCTCGATGCGATGTGCGCGGCGGGGCTGGTGGTGAAGTTCTGGCCGCAGGATCGCGGCTACCGGCGCGGCTATACCGAGGCGTTGCAGGACCGCGGCATCGAGGTCCTGCACGGCGGCGATGCCGGCGCGTTCGAGGCGTTCCTGGCCGCGCACGGGGGCGAGATCGATCACGTGCTGCTGAGCCGGCCGGACGTGGCGCTGGCCACGCTCGGCGCGCTGAAGCGCCATACCGCGGCGCGGCTGGTCTATTACGGGCACGATCTGCATTTCCGCCGGCTGCGGCTGCAGGCGCAGGTGACCGGGGACCTCCAGGCCGCGCGCCAGGCGGCGCGGACCGAGCGCATCGAGCGCTGGATCTGGCGCAGCGTCGATCGCGTGCTCTACCCCTCGGCCGAGGAGGCGATCACCGTCGCCGGCATGGAACCCTCGGCCTCGGCGGCCGCGGTGCCGGCCTTCGGCTTCGCCGATTTCGGCGCCCCGCGTCCGCCGCCCGCGGGGACCGACATCCTGTTCGTCGGCGGCTTCGCCCATCCGCCGAACGAGACCGCGTTGCTGTGGTTCGCCGCGGAGATCCTGCCGCTGGTGCGCGCCCGGGTGCCGGGGGCGCGGCTGGTGGTGGCGGGATCGAATCCCGGCCCGCGCGTGCGCGCGCTGGCCGGGCAAGGGGCCGCGATCCACGCCGATATCGCGCCCGCGGCGCTGCGCGCGCTGTACCAGTCCGCCCGGGTGGCCGTCGCGCCGCTGCGCTACGGCGCCGGGGTGAAGCTCAAGACCGCCGAGGCGCTGCGCGAGGGCACCCCGCTGGTGACCACCGCGATCGGCGCCCAGGGCCTGGCGGGGATCGAGCGCGCGGTCGCGATCGCCGACGATCCGGCCGGCTTCGCCGCCGCGGTCGCCGCGCTGCTGACCGACGACGCGCTGTGGGCGGGGCGCTGCGCCGGGCAGATCGGCTATGCGCGGGAGCGGTTGACGATCGCGCGGCTGCACGCCGGGTTTCTGGAGGGGGCCGGTCTGCGCGCGCCGGCGCGGGCGGCGGCGGCGTGAGCGCCCCAGGGACCGGGCGCGCGGGCCGGTCCCGGCGTTCGAACCCCGGAGCTGGCCCGCGGGTTGACATGCCGGGGCGGCCTGACTATCCACCCGCTTCCTTCTTCGCCGCCAGCCAGAGTCCTGATCATGCGCGTCCGTAACAGCCTGCGTTCCGCCAAGACCCGCGACAAGAACTGCCGCGTGGTGCGCCGGCGCGGCCGCGTCTATGTGATCAACAAGAAGAACCCGCGCATGAAGGCCCGCCAAGGCTGATCGCACGGCCAAGCTGATCGCACGGCCACGCTGATCGCAAGACGCCGGGTGCTTGCCGGCCTGCCCGGCCGGCCCCATTCTCCCTGACACTCAGGGAGGTCCGAGATGCTCCGTCAGCCAGATCCGAAGCCCGACGTGATGGCCCGCCGCGAGGAGATCCTCGCAGGCCTGCGCGCGCTGCTGCCCGAAGGCGCGGTGATCGGCGAGCCCCTGCTGCTGAAGCCGTACGAGACGGACGGGCTGTCCGCCTACCGCCAACCGCCGCTCGCCGTCGCGCTGCCGGAAACCACCGAACAGGTCGCCGCCGTGCTGCGCTTCCTGCACGCGAATGGCGTGCGTGTGGTGCCGCGCGGGGCCGGCACCTCGCTCTCGGGCGGCGCGCTGCCGCTGGCGGATGCCGTGGTGGTGGGGATGATGCGGATGAACCGCATCCTGGACATCGACTACGCCGACCGCGCCGCGGTGGTGCAGGCGGGCGTCACCAACATCGGCATCACCGGCGCCGTTTCCGCCCAGGGGTTCTTCTACGCGCCCGACCCCTCCTCCCAGCTCGCCTGCATGATCGGCGGCAACGTCAACATGAACTCGGGCGGCGCGCACTGCCTGAAATACGGCGTCACCGCCAACAACCTGCTCGGGCTCAAGGTGGTGACGATCGAGGGCGAGATCCTCGACATCGGCGGCGCGCATCTCGATGCCGCCGGCTACGACTGGCTCGGCCTGCTGACCGGCAGCGAGGGCCAGCTCGGCATCGTCACCGAAGTGACGGTGCGGATCCTGCGCGGGCCGGAAGGCGCGCGCGCCATGCTGGCGGCGTTCAAATCGAACGAGATCGCCGGCGCCTGCGTCGATGCGATCATCGGCTCCGGCATCATTCCCGTCGCGCTGGAATTCATGGACCGCCCGGCGATCCACGCCTGCGAGGCGTTCGCCCACGCCGGCTATCCGCTGGACGCGGAGGCGATGCTGATCATCGAGGTGGAAGGCAGCGCGGCGGAACAGGACGACCTGCTGGGCCGGATCCGCGCGATCTGCGAACGCCACGATCCGATCAGCCTCAAAGTCTCGCAATCGGCGGCCGAGTCGGCGGCGATCTGGAAAGGCCGCAAGGGCGCGTTCGGCGCGGTAGGACGGATCAGCCCGGACTATCTCTGCATGGACGGCACGATCCCGACCTCCCGCCTGCCCGAGGTGCTGGGCCGGATCGCGGCGATGTCGGAAGCGTACGGGCTCAAGGTTGCCAACATTTTCCACGCCGGCGACGGCAACCTGCATCCGCTCATCATGTTCGACGCCAACGACCCCGAGAGCTTCCACAAGGCCGAGACCTTCGGCGCCGACATCCTGAAGCTGTGCGTCGAAGTGGACGGTTGCCTGACCGGCGAGCACGGCGTCGGCGTGGAAAAGCGCGACCTGATGGGCGTGCAGTTCACCGCGGCCGAGCTCGACCAGCAGCGGCGGATCAAGACGGCGTTCGACCCCGGCTGGCTGCTCAATCCGCACAAGGTGTTCCCGCTGCGGCCGGCGGCCTAGCCGACGGAGGACGCCCGGCCCGCCCGCCGCCGTCCCTGGCCTGGCGCCGCCCCGGGATGAACGACACGACCGCCCCGCAAGGGAACGACCAGGCGCGCGCGCGCATCCCCGCCACGCTCGCCCAGCCGGGCGCGGCCCGGTTCTGGCTGGCGGTGATCCTCACCGGAATCGGCGCGGGCATCGGCGCCGCGGTGCTGACCCGGCTGCTGGAGGCGGTGCAGCACCTGATGTGGCCTGGCCCCGGCGGCAACCTCCTCACCGCGGCGCAGGCGGCGGGGGCCGCACGGCACATCCTGGTGCTGCTCGGCGCCGGGGTTCTGACCGGGGCGGGGCAGATCGTGCTGGGCCGGCTGACCAGTGGCAACGGCATCGACATCACCGAGGCGATCTGGTTCTCCTCCGGCCGTCTGCCGGCGCTGCGCACCCTGGGCAGCGCCGTGCTGTCGGTCCTGCTGGTCGGGATGGGCACCTCGCTCGGCCGCGAGGGCGCGCCCAAGCAGGCCGGCGCGGTCATCGCCAACGTCCTGTCGGACCGCGGGCATCTGTCGGACGAGCAACGCCGGCTGCTGGTGGCCTGCGGCGCCGGAGCCGGCATGGCGGCGGCCTACGGGGTTCCGCTCGGCGGTGCCCTGTTCGCGCTGGAGGTCCTGCGCGGCGTGCTGGCGCTGCGGCTGGTGCTGCCGGCGCTGCTTGCCTCGCTGGTGGCCACTGCGGTGGCGTGGCTGGTTTTGCCCGACGCGCCCACCTACGTGATCCCGGCCTATGTCAGCTCGTTCCCGATCATCGTCTGGGCGCTGCTGGCCGGGCCGATCGCGGGCGTCGTGTCGGTGGCCTATGTGCGCGCGATCGCCTGGGCCGATCGCAACAAGCCGACCGGCTGGCGGCGGCTGCTGTTCCCGGTGCTGGCGCTGGGACTGCTCGGGGCGGTGTCGATCCCGTTTCCGCAACTGCTGGGCAACGGGCGCGACGTCGCGCAACTGGCGTTCGTCGGCCAGGTCGCGGCCCCGCTGCTGCTGGTGCTGGCGCTGCTCAAGCCGCTGGCGACCGTGATGTGCATGCGCAGCGGCGTGCCCGGCGGGCTGTTCACGCCGTCGCTGGCGGCGGGCGCGCTGCTGGGGGGACTGCTGGGCCACGCCTGGTCCTGGCTCTGGCCCGGCGTGCCGCCTGGGTTGTTCGCCGTGGTCGGCGCGGCGGCAATGCTGGCGGCCACCACGCAAGGGCCGATCTCGGCGGTGGTGCTGGTAATGGAACTGACCGGGCGCGACCGGTCTTTCATCGTGCCGGTGCTGCTGGCGGTGGCCACCGCCACCCTGGTCGCGCGCAGCATCGAGCCGCGCTCGATCTATGACGCGCGGCTGACCGACGCGGAGGTGGCGGAGCGGCAGAAATCGCGCGAACCGGCGCCGATCCCGCCATGATCGGCGCGGCGGCGCCTGGATCGTGCGAGCGGCGCGGGATATAGGGGAAGGTGTCGTGACGTCGCCGCCCCCTCTCGCAAAGTCCCCCGCCATGCCACCCGCCCGGACCCAGGATCGCCGTCCCAGGAGCATGCGGGCCTCGTCGGCGCCGATCCGCCCGACTCCGCGCGCGGTGGAGGTGGCGTGGTGAGCGACGACGCTCTCGCCCCCGCCGAGGAAGACGCGATCGCCGCCGCCATCGCCGCCGCCGCCGCGGCGGGCGAGCCGCTGCGCCTGGTGGGCGGGGACAGCAAGCACGCCATGCTGCGCCCGGTGCAGGCCGCGCGCGCCCTGTCGCTCGCCAACCATCGCGGCATCACCCTCTATTCGCCCAAGGAACTGGTGCTGCGCGCCCGCGCCGGCACGCCGCTGCCGGAGATCGAGGCCGCGCTCGCCGAACAGGGCCAGCATCTGATCGCCGAGCCGCCCGATCTGTCCGCCCTGTTCGGCGCGTCGCGCCCGGCGACGCTGGGCGGCACGGTGGCCGCCAACCTCTCCGGCCCGCGCCGCGTCGCCTGGGGCGCGATGCGCGATCACGTGCTGGGCATGCGGGCGGTGAACGGCACCGGCGAGGTGATCCGCTCCGGCGGGCGCGTGCTGAAGAACGTCACCGGTCTCGATCTCTGCAAGCTGCTCACCGGCAGCCACGGCACGCTGGCGGCGATCACCGAGATCACGCTGAAAGTGCTGCCGGCGGCGGAAGCGGCGGGCACGGTGGCGCTGCTCGGGCTGGACGCCACGGCGGGGGTGGCCGCGCTTTCCGCCGCGCTGGGCTCGCCGTTCAGCGTCTCCGGCGCGGCGTATCTGCCGGAAGACGCCGCCGCCCGTGTCGGCTTCCCGCGCGCCGTCGCGCTGGCGCGGATCGAGGATTTCGCGCCGTCCGTGACCTATCGCACCGACAAGCTGCGCGGCGAACTTGCCCGCTTCGGGGGAACGGCGGAGATCCTGGACGATGCCGCCTCCCGCGCCCTGTGGCGCGCGGTGCGCGACGCCGCGCCCTTGCCGGCGACGGCGGCGGACGCGGTCTGGCGCGTCTCGGTGCGCCCGTCGGCCGGGCCGGGCGTGCTGGCCGCGGCGATGGCGGCGGGGCTGCGCGGCTATCTGGATTGGGGCGGCGGGCTGGCGTGGCTCGCGGGTCCCGCGACGACCGCGGCGCATGCGGCCGTGGAACGTGCGGCGCGGGCGGCGGGCGGCACCTGGATGCTGCTGCGCGGGCCGGAACCGCTGGCCGCCGCGGTGGCGGTGATCCCGGAGGAGCCGGCCGCCCTTGCCCGCATCACCCGCCAGGTGAAG
>JAJZVS010000479.1 GCA_021845555.1 Pseudomonadota bacterium | reverse complement strand
GCGCGTCCCACTTCCACAGATTGCCGAACTGCAGCGCCTGGAACCCGAAGCTCGCCGACAGGGTGATGGACGGATAGAAGCTCGCCACCGCGACGCCGACATTGGCGGTGGCGGCGTGCAGCTTGGCCTCGGCCTCGCGGATGTCCGGCCGGCGGCGCAGCAGCTCGGACGGGAACCCCACCGGGATGCGCGGCGGCACCGGCGGCACCGGGCGCGGCGTGGCGAGTTCCGCCGCCAGCGCGCCCGGCGGGCGGCCGAGCAGCAGCGCCAGCGCGTTCATCTCCTGCTGTTCCTGCTGCTCCAGGGACGGGATCTGCGCCGCGGTGATGCTGACCTGGGCCGAGGCGTTGGCGACATCCAGATCGGTCGTCACCCCGGCGGCGGCCTGATCCTGCGTGAGCTTCAGCCCCTGCCGCGCGGTCTGCAGGTTCTCCCGCGCGATTCGCAGCTGCTCCTGGGTGCCGCGCAGCACGATGTAATCGCGCGCGACCTCCGACAGTGCGATCAGCAGCACGCCGCGGCGCGCATTCGCCGAGGCACGCACGGTGGCGTGCGCTGCTTCCATCGAGCGGCGCACCTGGCCCCAGATGTCGGGCTGCCAGGAGGCGTCGAAGCCGTCCTGATAAAGATCGAAGGGCTTGAAGTTCACCGGGGTGTTGGCCCCCCCGGCCACCGTGCCGGGCGCGCCGGAGCCGCCGCTGGAGAGCGAGGCGATCGGCGCAAGCTGCCCGTAGTTGCTCGATTTCTGACGCTGGTAGGTGCCGTTGGCGTTGAACACCGGATAGCGCGCGGCCCCGGTCATGCCGAGTTGGGCTCGCGATTCGGCCAGCCGCATGGTCGCGGTTTGCACATCCAGGTTGTCGGCCGCGACCTGGCGTTCCAGCCGCATCAGCTCCGGGTCGTTGAACAGGCCCCACCAAGCGACGCGCACCGGCGCCGCCACCGGCTCGCTCGGCACCTTGTGCGCAGGCGCTGCCTTGCCGGCGAACCAGGAGGCCGGCGCGGCCCAGCCGGGGGAGTGGAAATTCGGCCCTACGGTGCAGCCCCCGAGGGAGACGGCCAGCGTTCCGGCAAGCGCGAGGGCGAGGGGGGAAGCCGCGGCGGGTCGGTGCATGCAGTCCACTCCGGTCGGGACGGTCGGGAGAATGGCCCGGATCAGACCTTGCGGCGGGGCGATGTCAAGCGCGCGGGGGGAAGGGCAGACCGCCGGCGGCGGGCATCGCCTGCGCGCGGGCCTCGGTCGGTCCGCCGGGCGGGGACGGGCGCCCGGTCTGAGCGGGGCCGGCGCCGGGCTCGGCCGCGTCCGGCGCACCGTCCTCCTGCGCCTCCGCCGGCTCGCGCAGGCGGGGCAGGAACAGGCGCGCGGTGGTGCCCACGCCGGGCTCGGAGGTGAGGTCCAGCCAGCCGCCCGACTGCACGGCGAAGCCCTGCACCATGCTCAGACCGAGGCCCGAGCCGCGGCCCGGCGGCTTGGTGGTGAAGAACGGCTCGCAGGCCCGGGCGAGCACCGCCGGGTCCATGCCGCCGCCGGTGTCGGACACCGCGACCAGGATGGCGCCACGTCCGGCGGGGCCGCCGGCGTTCCGCACGCCCAGCGGCACGGCGGGCCGCGGCCGCTCCCGGCTGCCCCCGCGCGCGTGGCCCCGCCCGGGGTCCGGCACGACGTCGCGCAGGATTTCCTCGGGCGCGACGTTGCGGGTCTCGATGCTGAGGCGGCCGCCTTGGGGCATCGCCTCGCGCGCGTTCGTCACCAGCGCGAGCAGCGCGGCGCGGAACTGCGCCGGGTCGAGCCGCGCCGGATCGAGCACCGGGGAGAGCAGC
Organism: Pseudomonadota bacterium; assembly: GCA_021845555.1. Taxonomy (GTDB): domain Bacteria; phylum Pseudomonadota; class Alphaproteobacteria; order Acetobacterales; family Acetobacteraceae; genus JAJZVS01. The sequence goes on along the minus strand of JAJZVS010000479.1, from coordinate 693 downwards.
CACTGCACGGGGATCCGCGGGCCGGCGACGGCTTCGATCTCGGCCGCCGCGTCCCGCACCAGGCGGTTGGGGTTGACCAGTTCCGGGCGCAGCGGCTGGCGGCGGGAATAGGCGAGCAGCTGGGCGGTCAGGCGGGCGCCGCGCTCGGCCGCGGTCATCGCCATCTTCGCCAGCCGGCGCACCGTCTCCGGGTTGCCCGCTTGGCTGGCCAGCCGCTCCAGGCTGCCCATCACCACCATCAGCAGGTTGTTGAAGTCGTGCGCCACCCCGCTGGTGAGCTGGCCGACCGAGACCGGCGGCTCGGCCCCCGCTTCGGGGGGCGCGGCGGGCGGCGCGTCCGTCAGCACGGCGAAGGCGCGCAGCAGCGTGCCGTCGCCGTCGCGCTCGGCCTGCAGGCGCAGCATCGGCACGGTGCGGACGCCGTCGCGCAGTTGCGGCGGGCCGGCGGCCTCGGCATGCGCGGCGCCGGCGGCCAGCCCGGCCCAGGCCGCAGCGATCGCGGGGCGCAACGCGGCGGGCAGCGCGTCGTCGAACTTGCGCCCGAGCACCTCGTCGCGCCGATAGTCGAACAGCGCCAGCCAGCTGTCGCTGGCAGCAATGATCTGCCCGGCGGCGTCCAGCGCGAACAGCGGCGCCGGCGAGCGCTCATACAGGCGGCGGGCGCTGGCGGCGCCGGAGCCGAGCGCGGCGGCG
>JAJZVS010000478.1 GCA_021845555.1 Pseudomonadota bacterium | reverse complement strand
ACGCGGGCGTGACCCGGCGCCGCCGCTGCGCTAAGCAGGCCGCGAACGCAAGCGAGACCGACGTGAGCATATCCGCACCCCCCCCATCTCCCCCATCCCCCGGCAATTCCCTGCGCTCCGGCCCCGATCGGCGCGGCCGGTTCGGCGATTTCGGCGGCCGGTTCGTCGCCGAAACGCTGATGCCGCTGGTCCTGGAGGTGGAGGCCGCCTACGCCGCCGCCAAGGCGGATCCGAAATTCCAGGCCGAACTCGACCTCTATCTGAAGGACTATGTCGGGCGCCCGAGCCCGCTGTGGTTCGCCGAGCGCCTGACCCGGCGCCTCGGCGGCGCGAAAATCTATTTCAAGCGCGACGAGCTCAACCACACCGGCAGCCACAAGGCCAACAACTGCATGGGCCAGATCCTGCTGGCCCGGCGGATGGGCAAGACCCGCATCATCGCCGAGACCGGCGCCGGCCAGCACGGGGTGGCGACCGCGACCATGTGCGCGCTGTTCGGCCTGCCCTGCACCGTCTACATGGGCGCCACCGACGTGGAGCGCCAGCAGCCCAACGTGTTCCGCATGAAACTGTTGGGTGCGGAGGTGAAGCCCGTGACCTCCGGCGCCGGCACGCTGAAGGACGCGATGAACGAGGCGATGCGCGACTGGGTGGCGAACGTCGCCGACACCTACTACCTGATCGGCACCGTCGCCGGCCCGCACCCCTATCCCGCCATGGTGCGCGACTTCCAGTCGGTGATCGGCGAGGAGGCCAAGGTCCAGATGCTGGCCGCCGAGGGCCGGCTGCCCGACGTGGCGGTCGCCTGCATCGGCGGCGGATCGAACGCGATGGGGTTGTTCCACCCGTTCCTCGACGACACCGCGGTGCGGCTGATCGGCGTGGAGGCCGGCGGCCATGGCATCGAAACCGGGGAGCACGCCGCCAGCCTGACCGGCGGGCGGCCGGGCGTGCTGCACGGCAACCGCACCTATCTGCTGCAGGACGACGACGGGCAGATCATCGAGGCGCATTCCATCAGCGCGGGTCTCGACTATCCCGGCATCGGCCCGGAACATTCCTGGCTGCACGACATCGGTCGGGTCGAATACGTCTCCGCCACCGATGCCGAGGCGCTGGAGGCGTTCCAGCTCTGCACCCGCACCGAGGGGATCATCCCGGCGCTGGAACCCGCCCACGCGCTCGCGCATGTGGCGAAGATCGCGCCGCGGATGGAGCCCGCGCAGATTGTTCTGATGAATCTCTGCGGCCGGGGCGACAAGGACATCTTCACCGTCGCCGCGCATCTCGGGGTGAAGCTGTGAGCCGCATCGAAGCCCGTTTCGCGGCGCTGAAGCGCGAGGGCCGCGGGGCGCTGATCCCGTTCCTGGAAGCCGGCGATCCCGACCTCGCCACCTCGGCCGCGCTGCTGGCCGGCATGCCCGGCGCCGGGGCCGATCTGATCGAGATCGGCATGCCCTTCACCGACCCGATGGCCGACGGCCCGACCATCCAGGCCGCCGCCAGGCGGGCGCTCAGGGCCGGGGCGAAGACCGTGCGCACCCTGGCGATGGTCCGCGCGTTCCGCGCGGCCGATCAGACCACGCCGATCATCCTGATGGGCTACCTGAACCCGATCCTGTCCTATGGGCCGGAACGCTTCTGCGCCGATGCGGCGGCGGCCGGCGTCGATGGCCTGATCGTGGTCGATCTGCCGACCGAGGAAGCCGATCTGCTGATGCCGCACGCGGCGGCGCACGGGCTCGACGTCATCCGCCTGGTCGCCCCCACCACCGACGATACGCGCCTGCCCAAGGTGCTCGCCGGCAGTTCGGGCTTCATCTACTACGTCAGCATCACCGGCATCACCGGCACCTCCACCGCGTCCGCCGAGCATTTGGCGCACGCCATCCCGCGCATCCGCCGCGTGAGCGCGCTGCCGGTCGCGGTGGGCTTCGGCGTGCGCTCGCCCGAGCAGGCGGCGACGGCGGTGCGGGAGGCCGATGCGGCGGTGGTCGCCTCGGCGCTGATCGACACGCTGGCCGCCAGCCTGGACGGCGACGGCCGCGCCGGGCCCGACAGCGTCGCCCGCGTGCTGGCGCAGGTGCGCGGCCTCGCCGAAGCGGTGCGCGGGGCGCGGGCGGGGGGCTGAGCGCGCCGCCGGCCTTCGTTATTTCGCAAGTTTCACCTGCGCGGGATGGATCGCGCCGGGATCCTGGCCTATGGCCGGGCGGCGAATGCGACAGGATCGACCCGCGATGCCGGACCTCTTCCCGCTCGACGACCGCCCGGACGGAACCCTCCGGGCTGGCCCGGCCGCGTCCCTCCGGGCCGACCCGGCCGCGCCCCCGACCGATCTCGACCCCAAGGACTGGGCGGCGTTCCGCGCCGCCGCGCACGCCGCGCTCGACACCGCGCTCGACTATACCGAGACCATCCGCGACCGCCCGGTCTGGCAGCCCACCCCGGAACCGGTGCGCGCCGCCCTGACCGCGCCGCTGCCGGCGCAGGGGGAGGGGATCGGCGCGGTCTGCGATGAG
>JAJZVS010000477.1 GCA_021845555.1 Pseudomonadota bacterium | reverse complement strand
CACCACCTCGTGACCGCGCGCGCGGATCCCCCGCATCAGCGGCAGCACGAACTGCCGCAGGGAGAAATCCACGTTGGTGATTTCGACGACTTTCATGCGCTGATCGGCGACCCTGCGGCGCGGCGCCCGCGGGGTCCGCTCATTTGACCTTGCTGATCGCCCATTTCACGTGCTGGGGCCCGTCCGGATAGCCGGTCAGCACCACCTGCTCGGCACGGCGGGGTTCGGGACCGCCAAGGTAGATGCTCTCCTCAAGCGACAACCTAGCCCCTTCGGCATACAGCCGCCAGCCGCCGCCGCCCGCCAGGCGCAGCAGTACCGCCACGCCGTCCTGCTGCACGTTCGCATGCACCGCGGGGTGCAGGTGGAAGCGGATGGTGAAGGGCTGCGGCATCGGTGCCTCCACCACATCCTCTCCCCGCACGTCCTCGCCGCTTTCGGCCAGATAGAGCCGGCGGCGATGCACCGCGTCGAACGGGCGCACCCAGCCGTCGTGGCTCGCTTCCAGCCAGTAGGCGCCGTTCGCCTCCTGGCGCTGCACCTCGGGCGGGCTCGGCCGCCGCCCCAGCCCCTCGGGCCTGAGTTCGGAGGAGCTGGTATCGGCGATCACCAGCGTGGAATGCGCGGCGGTGGCGCGGGCCGCATCGCGCCATTCCGGCGGCCCGGCGGGGAAGGCGCCGCAATTGACGATCATGCGCTCGCGCCCGACCGACATCTCGAACGACAGCGTGCCGGCGTGCGCCATCCGATCGAGGCCGGGCGGCGGCGGCGCGCCGCACTCGACGATCAGCACGCTGCGCCCGGCGGCGAGGCGCTGGAAGCCGCCGTCGGCGAGCGCGCTCGGCGCCCGGCCGGCGCGGCCGGCCTGGGTCAGCACGAGTTCGATCAGCGCCGGCGTTTCCTCCTTGCTGCCGTTGAACAGCGCGAGGCCGCCGTCGCCATGGCGCAGCGCCCGCAGCGCGCCGGCCATCCGCTCGATCGCCGAGCCGAGCGCCGCCGGCGGCGTCGCCTGCACCGCCTGCAGCAGCGCGCGGATCTCGGTCAGGTCCTGCAAGGCGGCGAGCAGGGCGGCGGGGCTGCGCTCGACATGGGTGCCGTCGGGCAGCACCTGGCGGGCCAGCTCCTGCGGCAGGAAGCGCTGCGCGCGGGTGACGAAGCCGGCATGGTCGGGCAACGCCACCGCCGCCGCGATCAGCCCCTTGAGCGCGGTCAGCGCGCGGGCGTCCTGCTGCTCCGCCGGCAACGCCGCGGACAGGCTGCGGGCGTCGGACACCAGCCGGGCCATCAGCTTCTGGCGGAACGTGTCGTCGGCCGAGGCGAAGAAGAAATCATAGTGCCCGAGCCAGGCGGCGATGCGCGCGCCGGCCACGTCGGGGCGCTGCGCCAGCGCATCGGCCGCACCGGTGGCGATCCAGTCCGACACCAGGGCGCGGGCGCGCAGCCGGGCGGCGTCGGTGCCGAGCGCGCGCAAGTCGCGCAGCCAGGTGAAGCCGTGCGCCGCGGCCCGCAACAGCGGCGCGCCGGACGGATCGATCCAGCCGCCCGGACGCAGCGGACGCACCCCGCCACCGAGTTCCAGCTCGCCCTTCAGCAGCCGCGCGCCGCGCGCCGGATCGCCCGGCCAGGGATCGCGCACCGGCAGCGCCGGCGCGTCCGGCACCCGCCCCATGCGCAGGCTGGGCAGGCGCGCGAAGGCGCGGCGGGCGTCGCGCAGCCAGCGGCGCGGATCAGAGCCGCTCAATCCCCGGATCCTCCGGCGCGGGAGGGATCGAACGCGGGCGCCGGCCGGGACGCGGCGGCGGCCTCGGCCCGCAGCGCGGCGATGGCGTGGGCGTAGTCCGGCGTGCCGAACACCGCGCTGCCGGCGATCAGCGTGTCGGCCCCGGCACCGGCGGCCTGTCCGGCGGTGCCGGGGGCGATGCCGCCATCCACCGCGAGCGCGATCGGGCGGCCGGCGGCGGCGATCATCCGCCGCAGCGCCGCGATCTTGGGCAGTTGCGACGGCAGGAAAGCCTGGCCGCCGAATCCGGGGTTCACGGTCATCACCAGGATGGTGTCAACCAGATCGAGCACCCACGCAACGGCCTCCGGCGGGGTCGCGGGATCGAGCACCACCCCGGCGCGCTTGCCCAGGCCGCGGATGGTCTGCAAGGAGCGGTGCAGATGCGGCCCCGCTTCCGGATGCAGCAGGATCTGGTCCGCCCCGGCGGCGGCGAACTCGGCCAGGAAGGGATCGGCCGGGGCGATCATCAGATGCACGTCGAAAAACAATTTCGTGTGCGCGCGCAGCGACCGCAGCACCGCGGGGCCGAAGCTGATGTTGGGGACGAAGTGCCCGTCCATCACGTCCAGATGCAGCCAGTCAGCGCCCGCCGCTTCCACGGCGGCCACCTCCTCGCGCAACCTTCCGAAGTCGGCGGCCAGCAGACTGGGGGCAATGACGATGTGCGACATGCGCCGGTTCTACGCAGGCAGGGCGGCGCTGTCACATGGTTCCGGGGGGGGGGAAGGAAGGCCAGG